>CAZQQK010000020.1:0-21615 GCA_964595445.1 uncultured Phascolarctobacterium sp. | reverse complement strand
TTAAATAAGTGCGTTGTTAGTTTAAGAAAAATTTATCGCAAGCAACCGAAAGGCGGTGTCATCAATTGCAAGAAGAAATTAAACTTATCGGTCGCAGAATTCGTTTATTGCGTACTGCTAAAAATCTTACACAAACTGGACTGGCAAAAGAAATGGGAATTTCTCAAACACATTTATGCAATATTGAGTGTGGTCGTGTTCCGGTAACTCTGCCGAATCTTCTTAAATTGCATAGTTTGCTGCAATGTAATATGAGTAGTTTCTTTGTAGATTTGGATGAAAAAGCTGATACTAAGGATAAAGATATCAGTTTAGAAGAGGTTCTGCAAATTGTGAAACTACTAAAACAAAAAGAGTAATAGTGCTTTCTAGGAGAAAAGGAAAAAGCCGATGTATGTTGTTTTGCAACTTGCATCGGCTTTTAAGTATTAAGGAGTACATTATTTGTTTATTTTAGCAAAGGCAGTAAATCATTTACTGTATTTGCTAGTAATTTTGCACCATGTTCTTCGAGAAATTTGCGTCCGCGGAATCCCCAGCAGGCACCGATGCAGGGAATACCAGCGTTACAGGCGGTTTCGATGTCTGTATCTGAGTCACCGACATATATTGTAGAATTTTTATCAGCCTGTAATTCCTGCATGATTGCTAATAACATATCGGGAGCCGGTTTTCTGGCAATTCCTGTCCGTTCTCCGCAAGCAGCATCTAGTTGATCGTAAAAATACTGTTTTGCTAAAGCTTGTACACCGTAATCAGGCTTATTGGAAACTATAGCAGTTTGGCAGCCAAGTTCTCTTAAATTTTGCAGTAATTGGATTATTCCTGGATAAGGATGCGTGTTATCTGCACAATGCTGTTTATAATAAGTATTAAGGTCATGGAAAACAGTATCTTGTATAGATTTTGGCGAATTTGCAGGTATAGCACGTTCAACAAGTTTATAAATGCCGTTGCCGACAAACATACGAATTTCGTCTTTTGTACGCAGCGGCAGTTTATTTTTAGCTAATGCATAATTAGCCGCAGCAGCTAAGTCATCTAATGTGTTTAGTAAGGTGCCGTCTAAGTCGAAAATAATAGTCTTGTATTTCACGTTAATTCTCCTTGATTATGATAGATTTATTTTTATTTTATCATAATAATATGAAAAGTTCATGGCAAATTTTAGACAAATGCTTTATAATAAAGCTATCTTGTGAAAGTGGAGGCATACTAATGAGCTATGATTATAAGCGTTTAGAGGGTATAAAATGTTTTTTGTTTGATATGGACGGTACAATTAATTTAGGGAACGAATTAATTCCTGGTATGGAAGGTTTCTTTGAAAAATTAAAGGCAGCAGGGAAAGATTATTATTTATTGACAAATAACTCTTCTCGCAGTCATGAACATTATGTACAGAAGATGAACGGATTGGGAGTACCTGTTACTCGTCAGAATATTTTGATTTCATCAGATGCTATGACAAATTGGATGCTTAAAAATAAGCCTAATGCCCGATTGTTTGTTTTAGGAACTCCACAGTTATTGGAGTTGGTTAGCGATGCAGGATTTACATTAACAAATTCTTTGGAAGAAGGCGCAGATTATGTCGTAGTTGGATTTGACCAAACTCTTACTTATGAGCGTTTAACAACAGCCTGTCGTTTAATTGATAGGGGAGTACCATATTTGGCTACGCATCCGGATGTTCGCTGTCCAATTGAAGGTGGGGAATTTATTCCGGATACTGGCGCTATGCTGGAGTTGATAAAGACTGCTACTGGTAAAAAGCCAGAATTTATTTTTGGTAAACCATATCAATATATGGTAGATGTTGTTTTGGACAAAACTGGTTATAAGAAAAATGAAATTGCAATGGTAGGAGATCGTTTAGCTACTGATATAGCTTTTGGTCTTAATAATGATATTCTTTCTATAATGGTTCTTACTGGTGAGGCAACAATGGAAGATGTAGAAAACGGTTCTATTAAACCGGATATTATTTTACCTCATGCAAAAGAGATATTGAATTATTTATGATTTTTATGAAATAAAAAAGAAAGAGGATAAGATATGACTATTTCAGAACAGGAAACTGTTCTTACAGAAGCTATCAGACGAGTGCCTGCTTCTGAGTTGGAGATGCGGCTTAATGCTTTTCGCACCCGAATGGATAAGGAGCATCCAGGATGGGAGATGGCTGCAGTAAACCATAAAATAGCAATGTATTATTTTACGGGTACTATGCAGGAAGGTGTGCTGATTATTCGTCCGCAGGATGCTGTTTTTTGGGTACGTAGAAGCTATGAGCGTGCATGCAGCGAGTCTTGCTTTAGTGATATTCGTCCCATGCACAGTTTCAGAGAAGCTGCAGCTTTTTACAAAAAGATGCCAAGAGTAATGTATATAGAAACTAAAAAGGTTACTATTGAATGGGAGCAGCTGCTGCATAAATATTTTTCTTTTGAAGAACTAGGTTCTTTTGACGGTGTTTTGCAGGAATTGCGTCTGCGAAAAAGTTCTTATGAGTTACAGCAAATGGAACGTTCGGGATTTATTCATGAAACAGTTCTTGATGTTATTGCGCCCAAGCTGGTTCAGGAAGGAATCAGTGAGGCTCAGTTGGCAGTTGCTATTTATCACGAAATGATACAAAGAGGTTCGCATGGAATTGTACGCTTTAATCAGCTTTTGGGTGAGGAAATTGTAGGTTTGGCGTCTTTCGGTAAAAGCGGTTTAGTGAAAACTGGTTTTGATGGCCCTGGAGGTACAGATGGTACTTGTATAGCAGTACAATCTATTGGTAATGCTTTTCGTAAGCTTAAGACTGGCAGAGTAATATATCTGGATATTCCTTGTGGCTTTGATGGTTATCATACAGATAAGACGACAGTATATTATTATGGTGACCTTGCAAAAGATAAATATGCAGCAAAAATCATGGAAGCACAGGCAAGATGTTTGGAATTAGAGCAGAAGATTACTGCAATGATGGTTCCAGGAATGTCTGTTGAAAGCTTATATATACAAACCATGACAGAATTTAATAATATTTACGGCGATGCATTTATGAATGGTGGAAAATTTTTAGGACATAGTATAGGTCTGGTTATGGATGAAGCTCCGGCAATAGCTAAAGGATTTAAACAGTTATTAGAGCCGGGAATGACTTTTGCTGTAGAGCCTAAAATTGCTTTACCGGGAGTGGGGATGGTTGGAACAGAAAATACTTATGTTATTACTGAAAATGGTGTACGTTCCCTTACTGGTAAGTCACATGAAATCCGCACTTTATTTTAAAATTATAGTAATATAATACGTTTGATAAAATAAGCGCAGTAACCTAATAATATATTTTCTAAGAAACAGTAGAAATATATTATAAAAAGTTACTGCGCTGTTTTGTATTTACTTATTTTTTAGTTCTGCGGCACAATTGATAAATTTTACACCAGCATTTTGCATTTCCTGCATAGCTGCATCTATGGTTTCGGGAGAGATTCCACGGCAGGCAGCTTTATTTAAAATAACATCAAAGCCTGCTTCTTTTAGTTGCAGTACAGTATTTTTTACACAGTAGTCAGTAGCCAGACCGCCGCAAATAACGGTAGTAATATTGTGGCAGTGAAGATATTCAATAATACCTGTAGAAAGTTTGTTCTTTAAATCATGATAACAGGCTCCATAAGGGTGTTTATTTGGTTCAATACCTTTAAAAATTTGAAAATCATATAAGGTTTCATCTAAACCGTTAATAAAATCAAATCCTTTTGTACCTATAATAGCATGAGCTGGCCAGCGTACATCTAAATCAGCATAGCCTTTAATGGGTGTAAGCGGTGGATTGCTGCTGTCGCTGAGCCAAAGAGCGTTAGTGCTGTGAGCATCTCTGGAAGCGATACGCAGATTGGCAAAGGCAGCTTGAGCATTTAATTCGTCAGCAATTTTATCTCCTTCTGCTACTGGTAATTCATTTGGACAAACAGGGGTAAAGGTATTTTGTGCATCAATATCAAAAGAAGCAATATAAATTTTTTCTGGTAAATTCATTTAATGACCTGCTTTCTTAAAATTTTCTTAATATTGTATTATATAATACTTTTTTGACAATATCAAAGAAAAATAGTTTTTAGGAATTTATATTTGTCGAGAACTTTATAGTGGGCAGTGTGCTGGAATATTTTATATAGGTGAAAGCGTTAAACGAGAGAATATTAAAGCTAAATTTGAGGATGGTATATTGAAGATTACTGTTCTAAAGCAGAAGTTAAGTGATATATTTCAATTAAAAGATATGATTAAAGTTATCTGATAAAAAAATAAATGCTGTTACATATCAGTGATATGCAACAGCATTTTTACAATAACTTAATTTTTAGGTACTAAATCTTCGCTTTTTAATGTTCCTTCTTTTGCACGCTGAGCAAATTCAGCAGTAGCTGTAAAAAGAACGTCACTAGAGCTGTTGAGCGCAGTTTCGCAGGCATCTTCCAAAACGGAAATGATGAAACCTACACCAACAACCTGCATAGCTATATCGTTGCCTATACCAAAAGATGCACAGGCTACAGGAATAAGCAACAAGGAACCACCGGCAACACCGGAAGCACCGCAGGCACCTACTGTAGAAACGATGCACAGCAATAAAGCTGTCGGCAGATCAACATGGATACCAAGAGTATTGGCTGCTGCCAAAGCAAGTACGGAAATAGTAATGGATGCACCTGCCATGTTAATTGTAGCACCCAGTGGGATTGATATTGCATAAGTATCAGGGTTTAAACCGAGACGTTTGCAAAGAGCCATATTAACTGGAATATTAGCGGCAGAACTGCGAGTAAAGAAAGCGTAAACACCGGATTCGCGGATAGTTGCGAGTACCAATGGGTAAGGATTTTTGTGAATATTCATGTAAACAATCAGTGGATTCATTACCAGAGCAACTAAGAAGTATGAACCAATAAGTACACCCAACAGATGTACATAACCAATGATAGCAGATAAACCGCTGTCACTGATAGAAGTTGCAACTAGACCCATAATACCAAGAGGTGCAAAGCGAATTACCCATTTTACAACCAAAGTAATTGCTTTAGCTATATCATCTAAAACTGCTTTTGTGCTGTCGCTGCCTGCAAGATTCATAGCAATACCGAAAATTACAGCCCAGGCTAAAATACCAATATAGTTAGCATTTAGCAGTGCAGATACAGGATTATCAACTACACTTAAAATAAGATTGTGCAGTACTTCAACGATGCCGCTGGGAGGAGATACTTTAGCATCAGCGAGTTGTAATTGCAGTGTTGTGGGAAAAAGAAATGACAGTGAAACACCAACAAGTGAAGCAAAGAAAGTTCCAATCATATACAGAATAATTATTGGTCTCATATTAGCTTCACCATTATCTTTTTTCTTAGCCATAGCGTTCATAACTAAGAAGAAAACTAAAACAGGAGCAACGCCTTTAAGTGCTTTAACGAACAAGTCGCCGAAAATAGCAACAACAGGTACCGCTTTGGGTACAAAAACAGCCAGCAGAATGCCTATTAGTAAGCCAACAGCGATCTGCTTGATAAGAGCGACCTCATTAATGATCGCAGCAAATTTTTTTAACACGATTAATTCCCCCTAAATTCCCTTTTAATTTAACAATGTCGTTAGTATATACCTTTAAGCAGTAAAAGTCAAGTACCAGGCGAAGTGTGTCTTTGTGAAAAAGACAACAAGCGTTAAAGTACTTTTTTGCCTTAAAAATAGCTGTGGACAAACAAGATGATGTAATAAATGTAACAGTAAATAAAAATAATGGTTTTATAAAATTAATCTAAGTCGCAGTGGAATATATCTTATGTCCTATAATGTTGACAGGAAAAGTTTTTCCCTTTATTCTATAGGTATGAAAGCGTTAATTTTTTTCTTGATTTTAATTATGAATATGGTTAGTGGCTGTACGGGAATAAGTTCGAGAGGTAATGATAAATTACAGGTAGCAGCTAGTTTTTATCCTATGGCAGAATTTACTCGTGCAATAGGCGGCGAACATGTGGAGGTAATGATAATGGTTCCTGACGGCGTAGAGCCACATGATTGGGAACCGTCGCCGCGAGAACTGACACGTCTAGGTCGCTCGCAGGTTTTTATTTATAATGGTATTGTAGAGCCTTGGGCAGAACAAGCGTTGGAGGCTTTGAGTGAACGTAATATTTTTGCAGTTCAGGCTGGGGAAGACTTGTATGAGCGTAATGGGAAAGTAGATCCTCATGTTTGGGTAAGCCCTAAACGAGCTATAGTTGAAGTGCAGCGGATTACAGATGCTCTGTGCAGGATAGATGCGGGTCATGCAGATGATTATCAGCGTAACAGTGCCAAGTATATTGCTGAATTACAGAACTTAGATCAGCAGTTAGCGAATTTAGGAAAAAATTCGAAGTGCAAGATATTCGTAACTGCACATGCTGCTTTTGGACATTTAGCTTCCGATTATGGATTACAGCAGCTTGCTATAGCAGGTATTTCACCGGATGCTGAACCTACACCAGCAGTATTACAGAAGCTTGCTAAAGTTGTAAAAGATAAGGAGATAAAATATATTTTCTTCGAAACACTTGCTACACCAAAAACAGCACAGGTATTAGCCGCTGAAACTGGTGTTCAGACTGCTGTATTAGATCCAGTAGAGGGATTAGATAAAGATGGACGTGAACAAGGACTGAATTATATAAAAATAATGCAGGCAAATATTGAGGCTTTAAAGAAAGCCTTGGCAGATTAATGAAGGTTTAGACTATGGATAATATTATTGTAGTAAAGAATTTAGGCTTTGATTATGGTGAAGGCTGGGTTTTTAATGATGTGAGTTTTGAGATTCCGCAAGGGGACTTTGTAGCGGTAATTGGTGCAAATGGTGCTGGAAAAAGTACATTGCTGAAAATGCTTGCACATGCGATGCCGCCTACAATTGGAGAAATATATTATTATGGGCAGCCCATAGAACAGTTTTCAGATTGGCAGCATATTGGTTATGTACCGCAGAATCCTGCAAAAATGCAGCGCGACTTTCCAATAAGTGTAGAGGAAGTTGTAGGATTAGGTTTACTTGGATCAAATAAGATAATGCATCGTTTTAACCAAAAAGATAAACTGGCTATAGAATGTATGTTGGAGCGTTTTGAACTTACAGCTTTGCGTAAACGTAAAATAGGTGAGCTGAGTGGTGGTCAGCAGCAAAGAGTATTTCTTGCCAGGGCTATGGTACATAATCCGCAGATACTACTTTTAGATGAGCCTGCGACTGGTATAGATACTTCTTATAAAAAAACTTTGTATACTATGCTTAGAGAAATTAATCGTCAGCAGAATGTGACTATTATTATGATTTCTCATGATTTGGAGATGGCAGTTGAGGCTGCTAAAAGTGCTGTTTGTCTTGATCACGGTATATGTTTTCGCGGTGATGTTCATGAAGCACTTGTACATCATCATAAGCATGGGTATTTTTACAGATAGAGGTTAACTGTTATGCTGGAAATGTTTGAAATGGAATTTATGCAAAGAGCGTGGTTGGCAGGTCTTATTATGGCTTTTATTTGTCCGCTGATAGGCAGTTTTTTGGTATTAAGGCGCCAGTCACTTATAGGTGACGGCTTAGGACATATCGCTTTTGCTGGAGTTGCTGGTGGAGCTTTGGGCGGGTTCAGTTCAGTATTGAGTGCAGCTGTAGCTACAGTATTGGGAGCGTGGGCTATTGAGCGTGTACGTGTATGTTTGACTGATGCCTCAGAGATGGTGTTGGCAATTTTCTTTTACAGCGGTATGGGTTTAGCAGTTATTTTTACTAGTCTTAATACGGATGGCGGCTTGAACCTCAGCAGTATTTTGTTCGGCAGTTTGATGACAGTAAGCAGTAGAGATTTACTTATAGTAGCTTTGCTTGGTTTGTGTACGGTTATTTTTGTAATGGTTTTTTATAAGCCTTTACAATATATAACTTTTGATGAAACTTCTGCTAAAGTTGCAGGACTTCCGGTAGAACGTCTTAATTTGCTGTTGGCTTTACTGACAGCACTGACTGTAGCTCTTTCTATGCGTATTGTTGGGTTATTATTAGTTTCAGCAATGCTGGTTATCCCAGCTGCCTGTGCATTGCAGACAGCACGCAGTTTTGCTGGTACGATTTTACAGAGTATAGCATATGGGTTGTTGACAGTAATAATAGGATTACCAGTTTCTTATTATGCTAATCTTGCACCTGGAGGAACTATTGTACTTACAGGAACGATGCTTTTTCTCATAAGTATTCCATTAGGAAGATGTACAGCTAAACGGCTGCCTCAGCCAGTATATACATGTACAAAATGTGGAAAGGAGCACATATAATGGCGGTTAGGGCTGATTTACATATACATACAACAGCTTCTGACGGAACTTGGAATCCTGTTGAACTTATTGAAGAAGCAAGGCGTATTGGTTTAGCAATGTTAGCAGTAACTGATCATGATAGTGTAGCAAATGTAGCAGAAACAGCTGTATTAGCAGAAAAAGCAGGCATAAAATTTTTAACTGGAGCTGAGATATGTTCCACAAAGTCTGATTTGAATTTTCATATTTTAGGTTATGGAATTGATATCAGCAATAAACAGTTACTAGAATTGTTGGAATATAATACAGCTTTGTTAGATAAAAAAGACACAGACAGTATACGTTTGTTGGCACGAGATGGCTGGAATGTAGATATCAGCGAATTTGCAAATTATAATTATGATAGGCGGCGTGGAGGTTGGAAGGCGTTAGCGTATTTAATTGATAAAGGCCTTTGTACGGGTGTAGATGATTTTTTTAAGCGAATTTTTACGGCTGAACATTCTCTTGGATTTCCGGAGTTTCCGTCAGTAAAAGAAGTTATAGAAATTATTCATGCCGCTGGTGGGGCGGCCTTTTGTGCTCATGCTGCCAGTGGTTTTCATGGACCCGGATTAGAGCAGGTACTGAATATTTTGTCAGAGGAATCTTTTGATGGCTTTGAATGCTATCATTCCAATCATAGTGAAGAAGATACTAAACTATTATTACAGTATTGCTGCAAGTATAAGCTGCTAATTAGCGGTGGCAGTGACTGCCATGGTACGTTTGTTGCTTCAAGAAATTTGGGAGAACCATATATTGATACGTCTATGCTTAATCTTAGTGGATTATGTTAAATATCTGCAGATGAAAACTTTTAAAGTTAAAAGCTTTGGTTAAGATTGCTAAAACCGAAAAATATATGGAAAAACAAGAAAAATGTTCGACTTTTTTCTTGCGTTGTGCTATGATATTAACATAAATTATAACAAAGTTAACACAGACAGGGCTTTGCAGTACTAACTTTAAAAGTTACTGTCTAGAAATTTTTAGGGGGCATAAAAATGCAAGAGTATAAACCGTTTAAATCTGGTAAGGTTCGTGAGATGTATGATGCTGGTGACAGTATTATTATGGTTGCTACTGACCGCATTTCCGCGTTTGATCATATTTTGAAAAATAATATTGAAAAAAAAGGTGCTGTGCTGACTCAAATTTCCAAATTTTGGTTTGATATGACAAAAGATATTGTACCTAATCATATGCTTTCAGTAGATATAAACGATATGCCTGAATTTTTCCGTAAAGCAGAATTTACTGGCAACAGCATGAAATGCAAAAAACTTGATATGCTTCCTGTAGAGTGTATTGTTCGTGGTTATATTACAGGCAGTGGCTGGGAAAGCTATAAAAAAACTGGTGAAATTTGTGGCATTAAACTGCCGGAAGGATTACAAGAATCTCAAAAGCTGGCAGAGCCTATTTTTACTCCCAGTACCAAAGCAGAAATTGGAGATCATGATGAAAATATCAGTGTAGAGCAAAGCATTGATATTTTAGAGAAACTTTATCCTGGTCGTGGTGAAGAATATGCACTGAAATTGCGTGATTATACTATTGCAATTTATAAAAAATGTGCAGCTTATGCCTTAGAACGCGGTATTATTATTGCTGATACCAAGTTTGAGTTTGGTCTTGATGAAAATGGAGAAGTTGTTCTTGGCGATGAGATGATTACACCTGATTGCTCTCGTTTCTGGCCTTTGGAAGGATATAAAGTGGGACAGGGTCAACCTTCTTATGATAAACAATTTGTACGTGACTGGCTGACTGCTAATCCGGAAGCTGGTTACGAACTGCCCCAAGATGTTATAGAAAAAACTATTGCTAAATATATTGAAGCTTATGAATTATTGAGTGGCAAGAAGTTTGATATTTAAAACAACATAAGTGTAACTTTTGTTGCATAAAATTTATAAATAAAAAATTTTTCTTGAAAATCTAAAAAAAGGTTTACAAAAACTGAGCTGCGTTATATAATTCTTGCATAAACAACAACGGTGTTGGAACGGCGAGAGCTGTCTATTTCCGTTGTTGTTTTTTTGTTTTTTCTGATGCTGATAAAATAAACAGTAAAGTATTGGAAAATGTTCGGGGGAATAAAATAGTGCTTAATCGCGTAACGATTTTCCACCTATAGATATATACATAAGGTGGTTCGTAGAAGCGGCCAATAGAGGGGACTTTTGGAAATGCTGAAAGTAAATAAGCACTGCCGATTGATAAATATCGGAGAGAAAGGTTGCGCGAAAATAAAAATACCCGCTATTATGATATATATCTTTTTGCTGGATACATATCATTACAGCGGGTTTTTATTTTGTTATTATTTTGGATAGTTACTTACTTTAGGCATAAATTTTAGATGATATTATTGATTTGAAATATACATTACATGATTAGATTAACTGTTTAAAATTTTTATATAGTAAGACAATTTTTAATTATTGATAAAGAAGGCAGAGGTTATATAAAATAACTTTTGCTTTTTTGCTATACTATTGTTCCTCCACCGACAACAATATCACCATCGTACATAACTACCGATTGTCCTTTAGTAATTGCACGCTGAGGTTCATCGAAGATGATTTCAAGGGTATCAGAATCTGGTTGGCTTACAGTTGCCCATTGTTCTTGCTGGTGGTAACGAATACGAGCCTTTATACGGCGTGGTTCAGCAATAACGTCACAATCTATAAGATTAATATTTTTAGCTAGGACATAACGAGTAAAAAGACCCTCGTTGGTGGTGAGAATAACTGTATTAGCTGTAGGATTGATTTCTTTAACGTACATAGGCTGGGGCAGTGCTAAACCTAATCCTTTGCGCTGACCAACAGTGTAATGAATAATACCTTTATGTTGACCAAGAATATTTCCGCTTTCATCAACGAAGTTACCTGCTGGGAATTTTTTTCCTAGTCTTTGTTCGATGAAATCTGCATATGTACCTTCTTTGATAAAGCATATATCTTGACTGTCCTGTTTGTTGGCATTGATGAAGCAGTGCTTTTCAGCTATTTTACGTACTTCTGGTTTATGCAGGCTGCCAAGTGGAAAGATAACATGAGCGAGTTGTTTTTGTGATAAAGAATACAGAACATAGCTTTGATCTTTTAATGGATCTATTGCTTTATGCAGTAAGTAGCGGCCCTTTTCTTCGTTATAAGTGATTTGTGCGTAATGTCCGGTAACCACATAATTACAGCCTAGTTCTTGAGCCCTTGTGAATAATTGATCGAATTTTAGGTATCGGTTACAATCGATACAGGGATTAGGTGTTCTGCCGTTTACATAGGCATCTACAAAACGATTGATAACATCGTGTTCAAAGCGATCAGCAAAATTGAAAACATAATAAGGGATATTCAAATATGCTGCTACGCTGCGTGCATCGGCAACGTCATCAAGTGAGCAGCAGCTATGTACTTGGGGAACGCCAATATCATCATTACCGAAAAGCTTCATGGTTACCCCTGTACACTCATAACCTTGCTCTAACATTATTAAGGCTGCTACGCTGGAGTCAACGCCGCCGCTCATGGCTATTAATGCTTTTTTATTCATAGTTTATCTCCTCTAAATATTAATTTATTGAACGACGAACATCGCCGATATTTGTTTCGACAGAATATCCTACCGACTTTACTCTGGCTTCTAAACAGTTGCGGCATTGAGCTGCTTCTTCTCCAGTACAGATTTTATCAGCGTAAAGTTCATATAATTTACGTACTTCTGCTGGTGAAAGATTTGGCATAACGACATTTGCTCCTGCCATTAGCCCAAGTTCACGACCGTTAGGTGTTATTGTTCCTAATGCTGTTGTTGACGGCAGTAGTGCATAAGGGAACATAAGACGCAGGATTGATAGAAGACGTAAGGTTTGTTTTGCTGTTCCGCTTGGCATATCATAAAAAGGTGTATGCTTATGTGTAATATATGGGCCGATACCAATCATGTCTGGTTGAAGTTCCTGAAGAAAGCGTAAATCGCTGATGATATTGAAAGGCGTTTGATAAGGAGAACCTACCATAAAGCCAGAGCCTACTTGATAACCTATTTCTTTTAAATCAAAAAGACAGCGTTTACGATTAGCAAGACTCATACTACTTGGATGCAGTTTGGCATAATGTTCTGGAGATGCAGTTTCATGACGGAGAAGATAGCGTCTTGCTCCTGCATTATAATACGCTTGGTAGCTTGTACGACTTTTTTCTCCGATTGAAAGAGTAATAGCACAATCTGGATACTGTGTATGTATTGAACTGACAATTGAGCAGATTTTTTTATCTGTAAAATATGGATCTTCTCCGCCTTGAAGAACAAATGTGCGAAATCCCAGTTTGTAACCTTCTGTACAGCAAGCAAGGATATCTTCTTGTGATAAGCGATAACGCTGAACTAATTTATTTCCAGCACGTATACCACAATAATAACAGTTGTTTTTGCAATAATTTGTGAATTCAATTAAACCACGTATATAAACTGATTTTCCATAATATTGGCGGCGGATTTTATCAGCATTTTGTGCTAATAATTTATCAGCAACAGTATCTGTTGTAGTGATAAGTGTTAAAAGTTCATCATCTGTCAGATTATGCCTGCTGGTAAGCTTTGATATTAAATTGGCAATAGCTGACATAATTTTACCTCCGTAGGTGATTTACTGCTTCAGTGATTTTTTGGATAATTATATTTATTTCATCTATCGTATTATATTCACTAAGAGAAAGGCGCAGTGAACTTTGTGCTAACTTTGCTGTAATTCCGCAAGCAAGCAGGACGTGACTGGGAGTCAGTGAACCAGAGGAGCATGCGGAGCCAGATGAGGCACATATACCTTCATTACTTAGGTAAGATAGTAAAGCTTCACCATTTATATTAGCAAAGCTGTAGTTTACTATACCCGGAAGCGAGTTTTGATAACCGCTGTTGAGTTTAGCACCTTCTATTTTTCCTAGCCCAGCTATTAATCTGTTACGTAGATTGCTTATATAAGAAATATTGGAATACATTTTTTGTTGTGCTTCTTTTAATGCAGCTGTCATTCCTATTATTGCAGGAAGATTTTCTGTTCCAGCACGTTTTCCGCGCTCCTGACTGCCGCCGTAGATTATGCTTGTAAGATTTATGCTGTCTTTAGCAAAGAGTACTCCGATTCCTTTAGGCCCATGAAATTTATGTGCAGAAAGTGACAGCATATCTATATTATCAAGCTTTATATCTATTGGGATATGCCCTGCTGCTTGTACTGCATCTGTGTGAAAAATAATATCTTTATTACGGCATATATTGCCGATTTCTTTTATTGGCTGAACAGAGCCGATTTCGTTGTTGGCATACATAACAGAAACAAGGCAGGTATCGGAACGTATTGCTTCACGAACTTGTATAGGATTTATAATTCCATTAGATTTTGGTTTCAATAATGTAATATCAAAACCTTCTTCTTTTAAACTATCAAGTGTATGTAGAACGGCATGGTGTTCAATGGCAGTAGAAATGATATGTTTTTTGCAGTTTCTTTTTCCCAGAGCAGCTGCGCTGATAAGGGCTTGGTTATCAGCTTCACTGCCTCCAGAAGTAAAGAAAATTTCTTTAGGCAGGCAATTCAGCATGTCTGCTATTTGCTTTCGTGCTTGGAAGAGAGAAGCAGCAGCTTGCTGACCTGCAAGATGTATACTTGATGGATTTGCATATATTTTATTAAAATACGGCAGCATAGCTTGTACAGCAATACTGCTCATTTTTGTTGTAGCTGCATTGTCAGCATATATAACTTGCCTATTCATGATATTCTTCCTTTCTCTTCTAAATCCTCTATTTTTATGATTAAAAGTCATAAGTAAAAAACTCAACCAAAACCTATCGTTGTGATATGTTTCATATGGTACAGTAGAGATTGTTCTTTGTCAAGAAAGAAAAATTTTGATTTTCTTTCTTGACAGGGAACAAAATAGCAGTATAATAAGCCTATAAAACAAATATGTTTTATATAGTTTCAAGAAAGAGGTTATGGCTATGTATAGAATGCTTTTTTATCTGCGATGTTACCATTAAAGTTTAGAAATATATTATTCTTTATGAATTTTAGTATATAGGTTAGGAGAGAAGAATTATGACAATTTATAACAGCATTACTGATTTGATAGGAAATACACCTTTATTGGAATTAAGGAACTATGAAGCAGCAAATAAATTAGAAGCAAAAATTTTAGCTAAACTGGAATATTTTAATCCAGCAGGCAGCGTTAAAGACAGAATTGCAAAAGCTATGATCGATGATGCTGAAGCCAAGGGATTGTTGAAACCTGGTGCTGTGATTATTGAGCCTACAAGCGGAAACACCGGGATAGGACTGGCTTCTGTTGCTGCATCGCGAGGGTATAAAATTATTCTTACTATGCCCGATACTATGAGCATAGAACGGCGTAATTTGTTAAAAGCTTATGGAGCACAATTGGTTTTAACAGATGGTGCAAAAGGAATGAAAGGAGCTATTGCTGAAGCTCAGAAACTTGCAGCAGGTACACCTGGAAGTTTTGTTCCCAGCCAATTTACTAATACCGCAAATCCTGCTGTCCATAGAAATACTACAGGACCGGAAATTTGGCGAGATACTGAGGGAAAAGTTGATATTTTTGTTGCAGGGGTAGGTACTGGAGGCACAGTTACAGGTGTGGGTGAGTATTTAAAAAGCAAAAATCCTGATATAAGAATTGTTGCTGTAGAACCAGCAGGATCGCCTGTACTTTCCCAAGGTATTGCTGGTGCACATAAAATTCAAGGTATTGGTGCTGGTTTTATTCCAGATACGCTTAACACGAAAATTTATGATGAAATTATTACTGTAGAAAACGAAGATGCTTTTAGAACAGGACGCAGTATTGCACATAAGGAAGGGGTATTGGTAGGTATTTCTTCAGGTGCTGCTGTTTATGCAGCCACTATTCTTGCTAACCGTCCTGAAAATAAAGGCAAGACTATAGTAGCGTTATTGCCTGACACTGGAGAACGCTATCTTTCTACACCGTTATTTGCGGAATAAGCAACATCTCATTTTCTAAGCAAAAAGGGAGCAACCTTAAGAAAGGTTTGCTCCCTTTTACAGTACAGCCAATATATAACAACAAAAATTATATCGAATAGTTATCAATGCTGCGAGCTTTATAGTTATCAAGAATATCCTGTAAGGTAATGTTATCTAAGTAATCAGCAATGACTTTATTCAAACCCTGCCATAGTGGTAAGGTTATACATTCATTGCGGCGGTCACAGCCTACAGGATTAAAATCTAAGCAGGCAACGGGTGTAAAGCTGCCTTCTGTTAGACGTAAGATACTGCCGACAGTATATTCACATGGCTGTTTTAATAAACGATAACCACCCTGAAATCCACGGCTGGCCTGAAGAATATCAGATTTATTTAATACAGGAACTATCTGTTCCAGATATTTTTTTGATATATTTTGTCTTGCAGCAATATCTTTTAAAGCAATAAAGCCATCCTGTTGATGTTCAGCTAAATCTAATAAAAGACGCAGGGCATAACGACCTTTAGTTGAAATCTTCATAAGTCTTTCCACCTTTTAACTCATAATTATCTAAAAACATATCTAAATTATATGATATTGCAGACGATTCGTCAATTATTGTGGTTGACCTTTGGCTTAACAGCAAAGAATTTTACAAAACTGATTAACTTTTAAAGAACATAAATTTATATTATGCTTTTATATTTTGAGTTAAAGCCATACCTGCTTCCAATGCTTTGATATTAGCTTCTTCAGTTCCTTTGGGGACACGGTTTAAAACAGCTTTTAAAATAGCTTCTTTTGTTACACAGTTTGTGAGTGCAACAACTGCTCCTAAAGCCACGATATTAGCAAAAAGTGTTTTGCCGCAGACAGTATTTGCAGTGTGGGTAATAGGAAGATCAATACGTTTACCGTATTTTCCAGGAACATCTTTTACAAAAAGAGTATCGGTAATTACTGTTGTGTGTTCATCACAGTCAGCTATAAATTTATTGGCAGCTTCCTGGCTCATTACTAATAAAGTATCAGGACAGATAACACGGCTGAAATAAATTGCTTCATCACTAATAATTGCTTCTGCTTTTGATGAACCGCCGCGGGCTTCAGGACCGTATGATTGAGATTGTACAGCAAGCTTGTCATCTAAGAGGGCAGCTTCTGCCAGAATAATACCAGCGGTAATCAGTCCCTGACCGCCAGTTCCTGAGAAACGAAAACTATGTCTCATAATTATTTACCCTCCTGTGCAAGTTTTATGATTTGCTCATATGCTGCGGTATATTCCATAACATCGTTGTTTTCATAAAGAACGCCAATTGGGAATTTCCCGGCTGTAATTGCTTCTGCTTTTTTTGTTTCGTCCATACGATCCCATACTGCTTTCATTACACCGTGGTCACGCTGCCAAGCCATCATTTGTGCAGGACCGCCCATTTTATTTTGACGTCCGAAGGAAATTGGGCAGGCACTTACTGCTTCAATGATAGAAAATCCTTTGTGTGCAATACCTTTGGCTATAACGTCAACTAATACAGGCACATGATATGTGGTAGCACGTGCTACAAAAGTAGCACCTGCTGCCTTTGCTAAGTCTAAAAGGTTAAAGCTTGGTTCTACTGTATAGTATGGGGCAGTTGTGGCTTTAGAATGAATCGGTGTCATAGGAGAATACTGTCCGCCGGTCATACCATAAATGCTGTTATTATAAACAACTAAAGTTAAATCAATATTACGGCGTGCAGCATGAATTAGATGATTACCACCGATTGCTGTACAGTCGCCATCGCCGCTGCAAACAATGACATTAAGTTTAGGGTTAGCCATTTTTACACCGGTAGCTATAGGAAGTGCACGACCATGCAGGGTATTGGCTGTATTGAAATCAAGGTAGCCGGAGGACCTGCTGGAACAACCGATACCACTGATAACAGAAACATCATCTTTAGCAAGACCTTGCTTATCAATAGCTTTTACAATAGCACCAGTAATAATGCCATTACCGCAGCCGGGGCACCAAATATGGGGCAGACGACCCGGGCGGAAATATTTATTAATTAAATTTTCCATTTCACTCATTGTTATTTTCTCCTCTCATCCATCAGTCCATAGCTTTTTTTATTTCAGCTAACAGTTCAGCTGGAGTAGCAGATTCATTATCATATTTAGCATAAAGACTTACAGGAACTTTACCAGCTACAGCACGTTCAACTTCTAGTACATATTGCCCACAGTTTAATTCATGGACAAGAATACCCTTTACTTTGCCTGCAAGTTCTTGTATTTGTTTGTCAGCAAATGGCCAAATAGTAATTGGGCGGACAAAACCAACTTTAAGACCTTCCTTACGTGCCATATCTACAGCTTCGTATGCTGTGCGTGCAGCACCGCCAAAGGCAATAACAGCAAATTCAGCATCTTCCATACGATAGTTTTCTACCTGAACTATGTCATCTAAATTATCTTCAAGCTTGGTACGCAGTCTGTCCTGAGAGGTACGTGTCGCTTCACCTGTGCCTTTGGGAAATCCTGTTTCATCATGAACAAGACCAGATACATGCCAACGGTAACCGCTGCCAAAATCTGCCATAGCAGGAACTTTAGAGCCTTCTTCGCAACCGTAAGCTAGATAATCTTCGGGAGCACAGCTGGGGCGTTTGCGTTCTGCCTGCGGAATATCATCATAATTATCTGGAAGTTCTATTTTTTCGCGCATATGTCCAATAACTTCATCCATAAGCAAAATGACAGGGCAGCGATATTTTTCACTTAAAGCGACAGCTCTTAGAGTTAATTCAAAGCATTCAGGAACGCTGGATGGAGAAATTGTAATCAGCCAATGATCTCCATGAGTTCCCCAACGTGACTGCATAACTTCTCCCTGGGCAGGAGAAGTTGGCTGACCGGTTGCAGGACCTACACGCTGTACGTTAACAATAACGCAGGGAATTTCAGCACTGCAAGCAAGACCGAGCATTTCCTGTTTTAAAGAAAAGCCAGGACCGCTTGTAGCAGTCATAGCTTTTTTTCCTGCCATAGAAGCACCAATAACAGTACCGAGACCTGCAATTTCATCTTCTGTTTGCATAAATTTGCCACCGACCTGCGGCAGACGGAGAGCTAATTGTTCAGCGATTTCAGTAGAAGGAGTGATTGGATAGCCGCCGTAAAATTTTACACCGGCAGCAATTGCACCTTCAACAACCGCTTGGTTACCTTGTAACAGCAAAATTCTTGACATGTGTTTTTCACTCCTTCTTATTTATCTACAAAAATAGCGTAGTCAGGGCAACGCATTTCACATTGTCCACATTTAATACAATTTTCTTCGGCGATGGCTTCAACCTTGCCTACTTCGCTGACTGCCAAAACTTTTTTTGGGCAGAAAGCTGCACAGATACCGCAGCCCTTACAGCGGTTGCTAATTATTTTTAAGCTCATATGGTCTCCTCCTTAGAATACCCTGATTAAATTTACAGCATATGATGGCTTTATATATATTATATGCAAAAACAGCATTTTAAGGAAGAGGTTTGATAGTTTTTTATAATTGTGTTTTTATATAGTTATTATACTAAAGACCATTAATGTGAGTAAAAAAGTTAGACATCACTAGAATTTATTATAGTAACAATGTATAATAGAGTTATTATTTTATTCGACTGTTAAATTTGCAACGTGACAGGAGGTTTAACTTTGGCAATATATGCTGTACAAGCTAAGGATAAAAGAATTTTACAGGCGGCTGAAGAAGTTTTTTCGCGCCATGGTTATGAAAAAGCAACTTTGGATGAGATTATTACGTTGGCAGATGTAGGAAAAGGAACGGTATATAAATATTTTGGTAATAAGGAGCAGTTATTTTACAGACTGGTATCAGATAGAAATACTCCTTTCGTTAAGCGACTGCAGCAGGCGGTAGAAACAGGAGAATCTTTTGAGCAAAAGCTTAAAAATTATTTTTATGAAATGGTTAGCTTTTATGTAGCGAACAGTACATTATGGCAGATAATTTATTTTGAAATGCTTGGTGCTGGCAACGCCTGTCGTGTAGAAAAAATTAATGGAGAATATCAAGTTCTTCCGAGATATCATGCCTATAAAATTACTGATGAATTAAAGGAACGAATTTTGCGTTATCATTCTTTGCTTTATGCTGAATATGTTATTCTTTATGATTTGATTGAGAGTGGAGTGAAGAAAGGTTTATTAAAAGAAAACAGTGTACCGGAAATTGCAACCAAATTTGTTTTTTTTGGTGTTGCAATGAGCATTTTTAATCCTACTGATGACATAACTAGAAAAATGCCGGCAGAACAAGCAGCGGATATTATTGTTGACCATTTTCTTTGGGGGAACAGCATCAATATTTGCAAATTGATATAAATATAAAGCCTGTTTTACACATACTAGTGTAAAACAGGCTTTAGTAATCTGTTGACTTGGACTTTTATTATTCTGTATACGCAGCAGTAATAATACCAGTATAGTATGTGTGCCAGTCTTTGTCTTGATACCACCTGGCGGCTAAATCTTTATTGAAGTTAGCTTCCTGCATAGTTTCAGTATCTAGAATTTTACATTCCAAATGAAGTCCGCAGCCTTTTATTATAGGAACGCTGACTGTTTTTCCAGGAACAGGAATTAAATTTGCAGCAGCAAATTTATCAATGTTACGACCTGACTTTGTACCGCAAAGAGCGAGGGCTGAGGCAAAGCTGTCATTCATAGGAATACTGACAGTAAATTCAGCATTGGCATCGATGAGTTGCTTGGTATAGCGACTTTGACGAACCATGACTGTAAAGACAGGTTTTCCCCACATAAAGCCAAGACTGCCCCAACCTATAGTCATTGTATTTTGCCTTCCCTCAGCAGCGGTGGTTAAAAATATACCTTTAGAAAGTTTAGTTAATATTTGCTCGCTACAGGTAAAAATATTTATTGATTCAGTCATGATAAAAACCTCCTTTTAGTTTTACTGTTAATATTATACAACGTAAAGCTAAAAGGAGGTGTAAATTTTTTGTGGGGTAAAAATTGTTAATCCAGTTCTATCAATTCGTATTTGTCGTTGCCCATCATCAGTTCACGCATAGCTGTTAATTGATGCAAGCCATGACGTGATTCAATGCGTTCTACAAGATCATGATTGTGCATTTCCTGATATACTAAATCTACAGATGCTTGGTCTATTGCCAAAATATCAGTAGAAGCGAGGATACCTATATCTGGAATTGTGGGTTCGGCAGCACTCAGCCCAGCACAGTCACAGTCTACAGACATACGGCGCAGTACATTGATATACACGATATGTTTACCAAAGAAGTCTATAGTTGCTTTAGCGGATTCAGCCATGTTCTCCATAAGCAGCTCTTTAGCGGGCCAAATATTCCAGTCTGTAGGAATATTATCTTTATCTACACCGTGTACCTGTGCTTTGCCTATACGGCCATCAGCACAGCCGATAGCAATATTTTTCATAGAGCCGCCAAAGCCGCCCATAGCATGTCCTTTGAAGTGAGTGAGTACTAACATAGAGTCATAGTTTACTATAGTTTTACCCATGGATACTTCTTTGAAATGCTTGCCGCCGCGTACAGGCAGATTTATTGTTCCCTCTGCATCCATAATGTCAACAGGACAAAAAGTCCATCCGTTAATTTTTAGTGTCTCTAAATGATCTTCTGTGGTATAGCGGTCACCATGATAAAGAGTGTTAGTTTCTACGATGCTGCTGTTGGGAATATGCTTTTGCAGCTCCTTAACCATATTACTGGGAAGAATATTAGGACCGTTTTTTTCACCTGTATGCAGTTTAATTGCTACTTTGCCGTAAACGGCATCATTAATCAAATTATATAATTTAAGTAAATGTTCTGCATCTATGATTTTAGTGAAGTAAACTTTAGCGTGTGAGCCTGTAATTTCATCAGATTTTGTGATTCTGCGGCTGCCTACTACAGGTGCTTGCGTAAATACTTCGTCTAAATTTGATGTAATTTCTGTTGGTTTTTGAAAATCATGATTATTCATACTCATTAGCCTCCTTGCTGATATTAATAATTAATTATAGCATACCACTTTGAGTATACTATAAGTCAAGTGAAATAAAAATGTAATATTGCAGTCCTATAAAACAGTGATATATTGTGGGATACTGCTGATGTACTTTGTGTTTCTTGCTGCCAGC
>CAZQQK010000019.1:0-21849 GCA_964595445.1 uncultured Phascolarctobacterium sp. | reverse complement strand
ATACAATAGCGATTGTTTAGAGATATTGAAAATAGATGCTAACTCTCCAGCTGTGTATATTATATATGCAAATAAAGGAAGCGAGGTGATATATATGACATGTACACATCCAAAGTTTGAAATTCCTACTGATCCGCATGGAAAAAAACGTTATGAAAGTGCTATGAAACATGTGGAGGCTGCTAAAAAAGCAGGTAAGTCTACTGAAGAGATTCATGCAATCTTCAAAAAGGTAATGGAATTTGATCCAAAAAATATTGAATCTATTCCGCAGGATGAAGCTCATGCAAAATACCGTATGGCTATGATTCATCTGCAAAAGGCTTTGGAAAATGGTAAGACTGCTGATGAAGCTCATGCCATGTTCCGCAAAATTATGAACGGAGAAACCTCTGGTCATTGCCACAGTAAATAAGTTATAAAAAAGTATCGTAAGTTGCGCATAATAAAATGCGGCTTACGATACTTTTTTATATTTCTGCAGCTTTTTTATCTGTTACTTTGAGAAAAATTTTATTTATGTATTGAGAACAGTCTTGCGAGAACCAATGATTTTCTAACGGCATGATATAGATATTTCCTGCTGCTTCCATTTCGTTTGCTTGGAGAAATTTTTGAATACGCATTTTAAGATTTTCACCATTATCATAAAATGTTCCTGAAAAAATTATTTCTAAGTATAAACCTGCTGGTAAAATCATTTTTATAGAGCGTTTATGTTTAGGATCATTTGTAGCACAGGAAAAGAAAGCAGTAGAATGATAAAAATTTGCGGATTCAAAAAATGTTTGCTTGTCTAAAACCCAGCCAGAATGAGTTGGTAGGTTACTTTTGTGGTGTATGCGTTTTTGTGTATGTTTGGCAAATTTACTTATACGACTTTTGGCATCATCTTTATCTGAAAGTAATGTTAAACGCAAAAGACGCTCATTATACCAGGAAAGCGTAGTATGTCTGCAAGGATTTTGCTCTTTCTGCTGCAAATCATTAGTAATACGGCTGATAGTATGACAGATTTCCTGATTAGTTTTGATGATTGCCTCACATTCTTCTGTTCTTTCTTGTAATAATTTCAGAAAGTTTTCTTTGCTGCGGTCAGCTAAGTATTTTTTTATGTTAGCAATACTTATATCTAAAGCTCGCAAATTTACGATAATTTCTAAGTCCAGAAATTGCTGAATTGAATAATTTCGATAGCCATTTTCGCTTATAAAGTCAGGAGAAAGCAGCTTTACTTTGTCATAATACAATAGCGATTGTTTAGAGATATTGAAAATAGATGCTAACTCTCCAGCTGTAAAAAATTTTCGTTTATCATCTTTAATCATAATAATTCCTCATAGTATTGACTATACAATAGGTATATAGTTTAATATTAACAGTGTTGCATTATAGAATTTGATTTAGTAAATTATACCATAAAATTAAGAATAAGATGATAAAAATTTTTGATAGGCAGATGGAGGTCAGGGTTTATGAAAAAAATAGCAATTTATGGTAAGGGCGGCATAGGAAAATCAACGACAGCGGCTAATTTGTCAGCAGCTTTTAGTGAGCAAGGCTTGAAAGTATGTCAAATTGGCTGTGACCCTAAGAATGATTCTACACGTCTGCTATTAGGTCGTATTTGCAGTCAGACAGTACTGGATACTGTAAGAGATAAGGATGAAGTAACTGCTGACGATATTGTTCATGAAGGCTACAATGGTATTAAGTGCGTAGAGGCAGGAGGACCTGAACCGGGAGTTGGCTGTGCAGGCAGAGGAATTATTGTAGCTTTGGAAAAGCTGCGTTCTCTGAATGTTCTTACTGATGAAGATCTTATTTTATATGATGTTCTTGGTGATGTAGTTTGTGGGGGATTTGCAGTACCTATTCGTGAGGGTTATGCGACTGATATCTATATAGTATCTTCTGGCGAACTAATGAGCTTGTATGCCGCTAATAATATAGCTAAAGGTGTTAAGCGGTTTGCTCTGCGCGGTGGTGTACGTTTAGGAGGTATTATAGGGAATGGACGCAATACACCTAATGAACGACAGTTGTTGGAAGAATTTGCCAAACGTTTAAATACACAGCTTATTGCTTTTATTCCTCGAGATGTTATTGTAAATCGTGCAGAAAATAATCGACGGACAGTATTACAGTTTGCACCTGAAAGCAGTCAGGCAGAAGTATATCGTAAGTTGAGCTATGATATTCTGCATAATGAAAATATGGCTGTTCCTACGCCTATGAGTTTTGAAGAATTGGAAAAGCTGGTGGCAGATTATGGCAATTAAAACCAAACGATTTGTAAACAGTCGTAAAAGCTGTAGTTGCAGTATGCCTGGGGTATGGCGTGCCGTCGCCTATTGTGATGGTATTGTTGTAGTATTTCATAGTCCGCGTGCTTGTGCACATGTTGCACGCACAATGGATATTAACTCTCATTATCGTACATTAGCTAGCGGCAGACAGGAAGAAAGAGCATCTGTACCGCTTTTAAGCACGCAGATGCAGGAGAAAGACTCTATTTTTGGCGGTCTTGATAGATTGACGCAGTGTTTAGAATTTGCTGTTGCTGAATATAAACCTCAATGTCTGGTTATTGCTAATTCGTGTGTTGCAGGTGTTATAGGTGATGATGTAGATTCCGCAGCGAGGGAAATTGAAAGTACACATGGTATTCCTGTTTTGACTGTAGATTGCTGTGGTTTTCTTGATGGTGAATATTATGAAGGTTATTTTGAAATAACACAGCAGCTTTTAGATCGCTTTGTTAAACCATGCAAAAAAATTCCAGATTCTGTATTGTTGTTGGGAGATAACGGAGGGCCTTGGGGACAGTATGCTGTCGAAGTAACCAGGATGCTGCATGAATTTGGCGTACAGGTTATAGGTCAGTTCCCAGGATATATGAGTTTTAATGAGTTGCCTAAGGTAGGTTTAGCTGAAACTGTTATTGTTATGGGCGGTCGAGGGCAAACTCATGTCGGTCTTAATAAAATTGCCTTACAGTTACAAGAACGTTTTGGCATGAGATATTTACCGGATATTTATCCTGTTGGCTGGAAAGAAACTGAAAATTGGATTAAGAGCATGGGGACGTTGATGCAGCGTGAGCAGCAGGCAATGCAGGTCTTAAAATTAGAAAGAGAACGCTTGCAGAGCCGTTTGCAAAGATATCTGCCTGTAACAGCTGGTAAGAAAACAGTTCTTTGTATTGGTCGTTTAATAAAATATTTTCACCCTGGTGCTATTTTACAAACAATAAATCTGCTAAAGCTTGATTTACAGGGAATAATTATCCTGGATGCTTATATGGGAGGCGAGCAGCAGGAAATGCTGCAGGTCGTTAAGGAATGCAGTTCTGTTCCAACATATAATACAGCAGATGGTGAAGAACTTTTGTTGCAGTCTGATTTAGTGTTGACTACACATGAGTTGCAAAATAAAGATATAAAACAGATTTTTTTGCCTATGCTGCCTATTATAGGTGTTGCTGGTGAGCTGGAGATGATGGACGGTATTTATCGTTGCTTGTGCAGTCATCTAAAAGGGGGGATGCGTTATGTCTAAGGCTGCTGGCTGGGGAAATATCTGTAATCGTGTTGATACCTGTGCATTGACTGGTGCAGGTGCTTTTATTGCTGGAATTCCAGACAGCGAAATTTTGGTTAATGGGCCGTTGTGGTGTTATTTTTATGCACTTAGATATTTAGAGCGAGTATATTACAACATGGGAGAACGTTTTCATGGTTCGCAGCCCGATAATAATGCTGTTGTTTATGGTGCAGAAAAGTATGTAACAAAAGCTTTGCAGCGGTTAGTGGAAGAAGGACATAAGCCTTCGGTTATGTTGATAGAATCAAGCTGTTCGATGAGTCTTATTGGTGATGATTTAGCAGGTATTGCCAGAAAATCAGAACTTGATTTTCCTGTAGTTACTATGGACTGTGGGGGAATGATTGGCGGTTATGCTGAAGGTTATTGCCGTGCTGCACTAAAAGTTTTTGAGTTGCTTTTGCCAAATACAGCGAGCGCATTGCCAAAAGCTGTTAATATTTTGGGGCAGACAGATTTTTATCTTGGCGGCAGCCGTGATACAAAAGAAATATGCAGATTATTAAAAAAGGCAGGCTATGATGTTTTGACTGTTCCAGGCAGCGGCAGTACGGTTGATGAACTGCGGCGTATGGGAGAAGCAAGTCTTAATATCGTTACAAATGAAGAACTAGGATTGCCGTTGGCAGAATATCTTGAACGTAAATACGGCACTCCTTATATTACAGCAGGAATTCCTTATGGTATAGAAGGTACTGTGAATTGGTTGAAAAAAATTCATAGTATACTTGGCTGTGATTGTTTTTCAGAAGTATGCAGGGAAGCTGAAGAACTTTTTAATTCTTTGACAAGTAAAAATAATGAAGCTCGCCTTTTATGGGGAAGTTTATGGTTTGATGAAGTATTGGTCAGCGGTCCTTCTACTATGGCTTTATGTTTGGCACAAACTTTGCGTACAGAGTGGGCGGATATGGGTAAGTTGACGGTTATCTGTCAAGAACCGCTGAAACAGTCTCTATATTGTGAAGCTGCGGATGCAGTTTATACAGTAGGCAGGGATGATGCTGCTGTTGCTGCTTACCTTGAGCAGTGTAACAATGTTCTTCTTTTGGGAAGCAGCAGTGAAAGCTCTGTTTTATACAGACGAAACAATTGTAAATTTCAAAGCTGTAATATTGCTTATCCAGCAAATGATGAAATATTTATGCAGACTCAGCCGATGGCAGGACTTAGAGGCTGTGGTTATATGCTGCAAAGATTATGGAATACTTTTATTGCTGGGCAGATAAGAAAACAAGGTGAGCAATGAAAAAATTTTTATTGATGATAACTATGCTGCTGATAATGCTTTTGACAGCAGGCTGTGATAATAAACCGCAAATAAAACCTGAACCTGCATCGAAGATTCAAGCTTATACCGTTACAGACGATACGGGGAGAATACTGCATTTTGAACAAAAACCTCAACGTATAGTATCTTTGACTTATGGAACAGATGAAATTCTTACAGATTTAGTGGACATAAAACGTATTGTTGCTTATAGTCGTTGGGCAGGTGACAGTGAGATTAGTTTTATTACAAAGAATCAGGCTTATACAGTAGGCTGTAAGGTACATGATAATACAGAAACTATTTTTGCGTTGCAGCCAGATTTAGTTATTGCTTCTGTTGCAACCTCCGCAGATTTAGTTAGGAGCCTTGAGGGGTTAGGGTTAAAAGTATATGTTGTTCGTTCGACGCATAATTATAAGGAGATGTGTCAGAAAATCATGGGAATTGCTATGGCGGTAGGTGAAAAGCAACAAGGTGAAGCAGTAGTAAAGAAGATGGATGAACATCTGCAAGCGTTGGAACTGCGCTTAAGTAAGATTGAGCCTTCACAGCGACGGGTTGCAGTGGCTTTTAATTTTACTTCAGCCATGGGACGCAGGGGAGATTTGCTCGATAGTATGCTGACAATGGCTCATGTAATTAATGGTGCAGCAATTATATCACCAGAAAATGAAGGACATGGGACACCTGCTATAAGTAAAGAACAGGTAGTACGCATCGATCCTGATATTTTTATGTTACCTACATGGAATTATAATAATAAGCAGGATGTTCAAGGTTATGCTTATGCTGTAATGAATGATCCAGCTTATAAAAATGTTAAAGCTGTGAAAAATCGACAGATAAAATTTGTTTCAGATAAATATCGTTATGTTTCTAGTCAGCATATTGTTGAGGCTATTGAAAATATTGCTAGAGCGGTATATCCTGAAAATTTTTAAGAAAGTGTGATTTAATGATAGTTCGTCGTGAACGGAGTTATTTTGCTCTACTATTTTTAATAGGAATATTGTTAGTTGTTGCTTGTGTATCTCTTACTTTTGGACAGATAGATATTCCAGTAAGTAAGGCTGTAGCTGTTGTTGGCGGTCAGCTAGGGTTGCCGTTTTTTTCATCTGGGGATTACAGTCAGGAGCAGCTTGCTGTAATCTGGTATATTCGTCTGCCGCGAATGTTGGTTGGTGTATTGGTTGGTTCAGCTTTGGGGATTTCCGGAGCAGTTATGCAGGGAATTTTTAGCAATCCTTTGGCTGATCCTGGTTTGATTGGTATTTCTGCTGGAGCTGCAACAGGTGCTGTATTATCTATTGCTTTAGGGACGGCATCTATGAGTATGTTTGCTATGCCTGCCTTTGCCTTTTGCGGCAGTATCTGTGCTGTTTGTTTGACAGTGTTTTTGGCAATGCGCCATGGTAAAATTCCTGTAATGACTTTGCTTTTGGCAGGTGTGGCTGTTGGAATGCTGTTGGGGGCAGTTACCAGTGGAATACTTACGTTTATGAATGAGCAGAAATTACAGCAGTATTTGTTTTGGATGGTAGGAGGTTTAGATTATCGCCGATGGGAGCATGTTTATTTAGCAGCAGGTCCTGTACTTTGCGGCATTATTATTATGACTTTGCTTTCAAGGCATTTAAATATTTTAGTTTTAGGAGAAACTGAAGCGAAAGCTGTAGGTATGCCTGTTACTGCTTTTCGTATGGGACTTTTGTTTGTTGCAGCCATGACAACAGCTACTTCTGTTTGTGTAAGCGGTAATATAGGTTTTGTTGGTTTAGTAATTCCGCATATGATGCGTATGCTGTTTGGTCCGGATCATCGTGTACTGTTGCCAGCCAGTGCTTTAGGCGGTGCTGCTTTTTTGGTGTTTTGTGATTCTTTGGGACGTATTATTATGCCGCCAGCGGAAGTTCGAGTAGGCATTATGACAGCATTTTTGGGAACTCCGTATTTTTTGTATCTGCTGCGGAGAATGCAAAAACAATTTTTTTAAGAGGGACGTAATAAAATGAAAATTATTTTTTTGACAAATGTTATTCGTCGTATGGGGATGATGCAGCAAACTTTAAATAAGTTGCAGCAGGAAAATAAAATCAGTCAGGAATGCGCCTGTCATTGGATTACAGATGCTACTGTTTGGGACAGTAAATGGCAGAAAGAAATAGAAAGTTCACAACTTCTAGTTTTGAAATGGATGGGAACAGGGTTGGATACTCCTTTTCTTCAACGTTGTGTAGCACTGCTCAAAAAATTACAGTTACCATTTTATATTGATGCTGCTGGCAGCAAAGAAGGTGAACTGGCACAAGGATTATTACCGGAACAGTTAGATATTATAAAGAAATATTCACAGTTTGGCGGCGAAATTAATTATTATAATTTATGGCAGTATTTATCACAGCTTGTTGCGGGTGAAAGGATTACAGTATCTGAACCTAATCCTATTCATTGGTGCGGCATTTATCATCCACGTGCCAAAAAAGTTTATACAGACTTGGCAGAGTATCAAAAGGAGTTTTGTAAAAATGGCAGACCGACAGCTGGCATTTTATTTTATCGTGATGAGTGGGTATGGGGAGATTTAACTTATCAGACAGCTATGATTGAAGAATTAGAACTGCAAGGAATGAACGTTATTTGCGTTTTCAGCAATGGTATGCCGGTAGAAGAAATGAAAATGCCTAGCTTGACACAGGTTTTTAATACATTTTTCTGTACTGGAGAAGGAGTGCCTGCTATTGATGTTTTGCTTAATGTAATGAAATTTTCTACTACCAGCAGCGGCTCTATTACTTTAGACTATTTCCGTAAATGGAATGTTCCGATTCTAGCAGCGTATACGACAATTGCACCTTTTGAAGAATGGAAAAATAGTTTTGAGGGAATGAATGCTATGGAAATATCCATTAGCGTATCTTTACCCGAGTTTGACGGTATTATTCATGGTGTTCCTGTAGCACATAAAAAAATACTGGAAAATGGAGATGTTCGTTATCTGCCTAATATGGAACGTGTAAAGCGAATAGCTTCCAAAGCAAAGAAATGGGCATTGCTGCGTCATAAAGCTAATAGTGAGAAAAAAATTGCTATAGTTTTTCATAACTATCCACCGCGTAATTCTAATATAGGCAGTGCTGTAGGTTTGGATACAATAGAAAGTATTCGCCGAGTATTAGCTGCTATGCAGGAACGTGGTTATAATGTAGAAAAAATTCCTACAGATACCAAAGAATTCATAAAGCAATTAACAGCTAATGCAACTAATGATCGTAGTATGCTGACAGAAAAACAGATTGAAGCAGCTAATAAGATTACGAAGATGCAGTATCAAGAGTTTTTCAACAGCATGGAAAAAATAACACAGGAACAGTTAGTGAAAGACTGGGGAGCTGCTCCTGGTTCAGTTATGGAATATGATGGAAACCTACTTGTTCCTGGAACGATGAATGGAAATATTTTTATTACAGTTCAGCCTCCTAGAGGATTTGGGGAAGATCCTGAAAAGATTTATCATGATCCTTATGTAGCACCTACACACCAGTATCTTGCATTTTATCGTTGGATACGCGATATATGGAAGGCTGATGCTGTAGCTCACATTGGTACACATGGCAGCTTGGAATGGCTTCCTGGAAAGAATGCTGGAATGGATTGTACTTGTTTTCCTGATTTAGCTATTGGTGATTTGCCTAATATTTATCCTTATAATATAACTATTACTGGTGAAGGAATACAGGCTAAACGACGTGGTGCAGCTTGTTTGATTGAACATCTGCCAGCTCCGCAGACCCAAGCTGGTGTATATGATGAGCTGGAAGAATTAGAAAAAATTATGGATGAGTATGTGCATTTCAGTACAACTCAACCGGATAATTTGGAAAAATTGGAAGAATTGGTATGCACCAAGGTGGCAGAGGCTAATTTGCAGGATGAAGTGCTTTATGACGAAAGCAAACCATTTAGTGAATATGTTATGAATCTGCATAATTATATTACTGATTTGAAAAATATGGAGGTTCATACAGGTCTGCATATTTTGGGACAGCCGCCGTTGGATGAACAGTTGACAGATTATTTATGGTTGTTACTGCGGTTAGATAATGGAGATATGCCGAGTCTGACACAGGCTATAGCAGGATTATATGGCTTTGATTATTATTATCTTCTGGAAAATAGCAGTTTGATTTACGAGCCATTGAATATTACTTATGGAATTTTGCTTGACCGTATAGGTGAACAGTGTCGTGAATTAATTCGTTGTTTACAGGCACAGAATTTTGCTGAAAATGCTATAGCAGATGTTATGCAGCTATCTTGGGTAAAGCAGGCTGATTTATCAGCAAAGGAAGTATTGGAAAAGCTTTGTTATTATATTGTGAAAGAGGTATACCCTAATCTGTTGCTTACAAAACAGGAAATTACAAATATGCTGAGAGGCTTTGAGGGTGAATATATAGAACCAGGACCTAGTGGAGCTCCGTCAAGCGGCGGTGCAGATTTATTACCTACAGGACGCAATTTTTATGGTGTAGATCCACGTACTCTGCCGACACCTGCAGCTTGGGAAATTGGCAAAACTCTTGGAGATCAAGTTATTGAGCGTTTTATTGCGGAAGAAGGGCATTATCCTGAAAATATAGGTATGGTTTTTTGGTCTGGTGCTAATATGCGCAGTCATGGACAATGTATTGCAGAGTTTTTGTATTTGATGGGTATACGTCCGAAATATCAAAGCGGCAGTCAGCGTATTAATGGTTTGGAAGTAATTCCTCTGATGGAGCTGAAACGTCCACGAATTGATGTTACTGCTCGTATAAGCGGTTTATTCCGCGATACAATGCCTTCTGTTATGCAGGTGATGGATAAGGCTGTACTTCTTGCTGCTTCACTTGATGAAGATGAAGAAATGAACTATGTCCGCAAACATATAGTGCATGACAGTGAAGATTTAGCACAAGAAGAAGGCTTATCAAAGGATGATGCTTGGAGACAGGCTGCATTTCGAATTTTTGGTGATGCACAGGGAACTTATGGTGCGGGGGTTGCTGCTCTCTTAGAAAGTAAAAATTGGGAAACCATTGATGATATTGCTAATGTTTATGTACGTTGGGGCGGTCATGCATACGGTGGTAAGACTAAAGGAAAATTTTTACCGCAGCAGTTCCGTAAGCGTATGGGCAGTTTGGATATTACTATTAAAAATGAAGATAACCATGAAACTAATATGCTGAGCAGTGATGACTATAATGCTTATCATGGCGGTATGATTGCTGCTGTACGTGCTATCAAAGGAACAGCACCTAGATCTTACTGTGGTGACAGTACAGATCGTACCCGTGTAACAATGCACAGTGTTCAGGAAGAAGCAAAGCGTATTTTCCGCAGTGAATCTATTAATCCTAAGTTTATTAATGGTATGATGAAGCATGGTTATAAAGGTGCTGTTGATATGGCTAATATGATAGCACATAGTTTTCAATGGGATGCGACTAGTGCTGTTATGGAAGATTGGATGTATGAAAAATATGCAGAGAAATATACTTTTGATCCTAAAGTGCAGGAATGGCTTAGAGAAGTAAATCCATGGGCATTACAACGTATGACGGAAATTTTGCTTGAAGCAGAACAGCGTGGATTGTGGCAGGCTAAGCCAGAAACTAAAGAAGAATTACAGAAACTCTATCTCGAGATGGAAGGCGAATTGGAGGACCGAGCTGATGAGTATTAAGATGCTGGTACTCAGCCTGACGGGCAAGTGTAATTTTGCTTGTCGTTACTGTTATGCAGCAAGCCACGATCACAGTATGATGACAGAGAGAATTGCTTTGGCAGCAGTTGATTTGGCTGCGGCAGGCGGTGAACGTTTTGTAGTGCAGTTTAGTGGCGGTGAGCCTCTTTTAAACTTTGGTGTTTTAAAGGCTACAGTGGAATATATAAAACAAAAGGAATATTCAGTTGTGTTGCAGTTACAGACAAATGCTTCGTTATTGACGGATGAGATAGCTGATTATCTTTATAAAAATAAAGTTGCTATAGGAGTCAGTTTAGATGGCAGACCGTCTGTAAATGATAAAATGCGTTTAAAAAAGAATGGTTATGGTGCAACAGGAGATATTCTGAAAGGTATAGAAGTATTACGACGCAATAAAATAGCCTGTGGTGTTACTTGTGTTGTAACTTCAGAAAATATAGCTGTGCTTGAGGGTATAGTAGACTTTGCCTATTTTTTAGGTAATATTAGAAAAATAGGTTTTGATATTTTAAGAGGTCAGGGCAGAGGTGCTTTACTGACTCCGCCTAAAGCTGAAGATATGCAGCAGGCTATGGAGCGTGTGTATAATCGTCGGAATGAACTTTCTAAACTGACAGGTTATCGTATTTCTATAGCGCAGCAGGAGCGTGCACAGATGTTGTGCAAAGATTGCGGACTTGTTTTTGGACATTGCTATGCTATGAATGGGGAAGCTGCTTTTGTAGATGCTAAAGGTGATATTTATGCTTGTTCATCCTTAGTAGGAAATAAGGACTTTTATTTGGGTAATGTTTTTGATGGGGTACAGCTTAAGTTGATTGATAAAACAAAAAAAGTAATTGCTGATTCAATGGTTTTTTGCCGTAAATGTGCTGATTTTAGATTGTGTGGTGGAGGTTGCTTTGCACGCTGGTATGGATTTGAAAATAAAGCTGATTATGGTGCAGAGTGTGCAATGAAACGTGAATCTATAAAGCAGCTGCGTAAATCTTGATATTACTGTTTTTGTTGTATAAAGCTTGCTGTAATCATATAGTGTAAAAAGCTTACAATATTTAAATTTTTTCAGCAGAAAGTTTTTTATTCGTTGACAAATGCCCGTAAGGGTAATATAATTCACTTAATAGCAAACCATTTAGATAGAGGTGCGGAAAGCATTAGTAGGTTGTGGAGCGGGAGCTGTGAAGCAGCACGAAAGGGCTAACGCCGAAGTGCAATGGCAGCCGTGCCGTTGTGCTGGGTCGCCAGTGAAAGCTGTCGAACTGTCGCTGCGGTTGGCAGCGGAGAGCTATCTCAGCTATGGTATGATTATTTTGCATGCTTACCGTTGAGATATCTTTATCAATATCTCAGCGGTTTTTTATTTGTTTAAGAAAATGAAAACTATATTGGTTAGGAGAAGTTTGCGATAAGTAGAAATCAGCATTTAAGGAGTGATTTATATGATACGTGTATTAGTTAATGGTGCATTAGGACGTATGGGTACTGAAGTATGCAGAAAGGTTTTCAGTGAACCTGATTTGGAGCTCGTTGGAGCTGTAGATATAAAAGAAGGAACTGTAGCTTTAGGAGATGGGATAAAAGTTACTACAGATCTTATTGCTGCTGTCAAAGAAATAAAACCTGATGTGGTTGTTGATTTTACTAGACCTGATGCAGTTATGAATAGTTTACGAAAAATTTTGCCGTTGGGTATACATGCAGTTGTTGGTACCACTGGCTTTACTGAGTCTGATTTAAAAGAAGTTGACGATTTGGCACGTACTCATAATACAGCTTTGTTAATTGCTCCTAATTTTGCTTTAGGTGCTGTTGTGATGATGAAACTGGCGTGTGAAGCTGCTAAGTATTTTCCACATGTAGAGATTATTGAAAAACATCATGACAATAAACTTGATGCTCCCAGTGGAACTGCTATTATAACTGCTCAAAAAATAGCAGAAGTGCGTAAAGCAATGCAGCAGGGAAATCCTGATGAAAAAGAAACTATGGTTGGTGCTAGGGGTGCTGATTACGAAGGTATGAAGATTCATAGTGTACGTCTGCCTGGATATGTAGCTTCACAAGAGGTTATATTTGGCGGACAGGGAGAAACTCTGAAAATTAGTACAGATCCAGTTAATCGTGAGTGCTATATGCCAGGAGTTGCTTTGGGTTGCCGTAAAATTCTTGAACATATAGGTTTGGTATATGGTTTAGACAAATTACTATAATTGATGAGGGGGAGATTTTATGAAAAAATATAACATAGCAATTTTGGGAGCTACGGGTGCTGTAGGTACGGAATTTTTAAAACTTATTGAAGAAAGAAATTTTCCATATGCAGAATTGCGTTTGTTGGCTTCTAAACGTAGTGCTGGAAAAAAGATTGAGTTTATGGGAAAAACATATACTGTTGAGGAAGCTACTAAAGATTCATTTGCAGGTATAGATATAGCTCTCTTTGCTGGAGGAAGTGTTTCAAAAGAATTTGCGCCTTATGCTGTTGAAGCTGGTGCAGTAGTTATTGATAATTCTAGTGCTTTCCGTATGGATCCAGAAGTTCCGTTGGTTGTTCCGGAAGTTAATCCTGAAGATATCCTTAAGCATAAAGGTATTATCGCTAATCCTAATTGTTCAACAATTATTATGGTGATGGCACTGAAACCTCTGTATGATTTGGCACGTATTAAACGTATTGTAGTTTCTACTTATCAGGCTGTTTCTGGAGCTGGTAAAGAGGGGATTGATGAGCTTACTGAGCAGACTAAAGCTTATAGTGAAGGTCGTGATATGGAAGCGAAAATTCTTCCGTCTGCCAGTCTGCCTAAACATTATCCTATAGCTTTTAACTTGATTCCGCAGATTGATGTTTTCCTTGATAATCTTTATACCAAGGAAGAAATGAAAATGATTAATGAAACAAGAAAAATTATGCATGATGATGAAATGCGTATTACAGCTACTACTGTGAGAGTTCCTGTATATCGCAGTCACAGCGAATCTTTAAATATAGAATTTGAACACGATTTAGAGCTTAAGACTATGGTTGAGGCAATTAATGCTTTTCCTGGAGTACAAATGCTGGATGATCCTTCTAAGCAGATTTATCCTATGCCACTCTATACTTCTGAAAAATATGATTGCTATGTAGGTCGTCTGCGTCGTGATGAATCAAATCCAAACACATTTAACCTGTGGGTAGTAGGGGATCAAATCCGGAAAGGAGCGGCCTTAAATACGCTGCAAATTGCCGAGGTTATGATAAAAAATGGTTGGTTAGATAAATAAAAGTATTTTGCTTTATACTTAGTCTGTTTATAAAGGAGCAGGTGTTCATGAAGATTATTGTACAAAAATTTGGCGGGACTTCTGTAGCAACGGAAGAATCACGTATTGCTGTAAAAAATAAAGTACAGCAGGCTATTCGCAATGGGTTTTCACCCGTTGTTGTAGTTTCTGCTATGGGACGTAAAGGAGCACCTTATGCTACTGATACATTAATTGGTGCACTAAAGGATGTAAATCTTTCTGTTAATGTGCGTGAATTGGATATGATGATGTGTTGCGGTGAGTTTATTTCTTCCTGTGTAATGGCAGCAACTTTGCAAAAATATGGAATTAATGCAATGGCACTTACAGGTGGACAGGCAGGCATAATTACTGATTCACAGTTTGGTGCAGCCCGCATCAAAAATATAAAAATTGCTAATCTTATGCGTCTTTTGGAATCTGGTATTATTCCTGTAGTTTGTGGTTTTCAAGGGATGACAGAAAATAATTATAAATTTACAACACTTGGACGCGGTGGCAGTGATACATCTGCGGCTGCTTTAGGTGCGGCATTAAAAGCAGATTTTGTTGAAATTTATACTGATGTTGAAGGCATTATGACTGCTGATCCGCGTATAGTAAAAGATGCTAATATCTTAGAGCAGATTTCCTATGCAGAGGTTTGTCAGATGGCACATAATGGAGCAAAAGTTATTCATCCGCGAGCAGTAGAGATTGCTATGGGAAGTAATATACCGATGTATGTTAAATCTACTTTCAGTGATGCTCCTGGAACACTTATTACTAATGAACGCGGTGGGCGCAGCAATGGTGCAGAAATTGCGATTAATGAATCATGTGCCAGCGGTATAGCTAATCTTGGTGATTTGGCACAGTTCCGTATAGAACTTAATCCAAAAGATATTGCTGCAGGGCGTAATTTATTTGAAGATTTAGCGGATGCAGGAATCAGCGTAGGTTGCCTTAACCTTTCAGAGAAAGAAGCTATGTTTGCAGTATTTTCTCCTGATGTAAAGCGTACTTGTAGTGTACTTAGCGAAACAGGATTCAAATATGTACTGAATGAAAACTGTGCTAAAGTTTCTGTGGTTGGCAGTGCAATGCGTGGTGTGCCTGGAATTATGGCTACTTTTGTTGCTGCATTAGCTGGTAAAAATATCGCTATTTTACAAACTGTAGATTCGGATACAACTATTTCTGCTATTGTTAAAGAAGAACATCTAGTAGAAGCAGTACAGGCTCTGCATGAAGCCTTTAAACTGTAAAGTTGATTAAATAGTTTATTATTCGGTATAAGGATAATAAGCTGATGCTGTGACAGGTAAATTTTCAACATTAGATGAATTTGTTATAAGAGGTGTACAAATAATGATAAAACCATATTTTGGTAGATTATTAACGGCAATGGTAACTCCATTTAATGAAGATGGAAGTGTTAATTATGCAGCAGGTGCAGATTTTGCTGAATGGCTATTGAGTAATGGCAGTGATGGCTTAGTAGTCGAAGGTTCTACAGGTGAGGCTGCAACCTTAGACATGGAAGAAAAACTGAAATTTATGGAAACCATAGTTAAACGTGTTAACGGACGTGCGAAAATTGTTGCAGGTGCAGGTACAAACTGTACAGCAAGTACTATTGACTTGGTAAAGAAAATGGAAGCCTGCGGTGCTGATGGACTGCTTGTCGTAGGGCCATATTATAATAAGCCTACACAGGAGGGATATTATCAGCATTTTGCTGCTGTTGCTAAGGCTACAAAGCTGCCTATTATTATTTATAATGTTCCGGGGCGTACAGGAGGCAATATTGAACCTGCTACTGTTGCACGTTTAGCTGGTGATTTTAATAATATTGTAGCTATAAAAGAAGCTGCCGGTAATGTAGCACAAACAGCAGAGCTTTACAGAATTTTACCAGATGATTTTACTATTTACAGCGGTGACGACGGACTTATTCTGCCGTTTATGTCTGTAGGGGCTTCTGGCTTGATTTCTGTTCTTGGTAATATAAATGGAAAGATTTTACAGGAGTTGATGCAGGCTTACAGCGAAGGTCGTGTTAAAGAAGCTGCTGATATTAACAAGAAAATGGTACCTCAGGCTAAAGCAATGTTTATAGAGAGTAATCCTATTCCTGTTAAAGCTGCAGTTACAAAGGTTTCGGGCATTAATGTCGGGAATCCTCGTTTGCCTTTGACTCCTATTAATCCAGAAGCAGAGATAAAATTAGAAACCGTATTAAAAGCCGCAGGTTTGATAAAATAAGTATAAACCTGTCAATTATATAAAAAAGTTTACAAAAATCTTGTCAAATATATAACTGTATGGTATACTAGCATAGTATTTAAAACCATGGCTTGGCAGTGCGAAACTCCAACGGCTGCTATGCTTTTGGCAATTTAGAAAATTAGGAGGCAACAACAATGTTAACTAGCGAAGCTAAACAAGCAGTAATTCTCGGCAATGCTCGTCATGAAGGTGATACCGGTTCTCCGGAAGTACAAATTGCAGTTCTTACTGAACGCATTAAATATTTGACTGAGCATTTGAAAGAGCACAAAAAAGATCATCATTCCCGTCGTGGTCTGCTGAAAATGGTAGGTAAACGTCGTGGCTTATTGAATTATCTGGCTGCTAAAGATATTGAGCGCTATCGTGCAATTATCGCTAAACTGGGTATTCGTAAATAATCTAGAGCGAAAACAAGAGGGCTGTAGCATTAGGATTTTATTCTTAATGTACAGCTCTTTTTTTATTGTGTAAAATTGGCAGGATTTTTATAAATCAGAAAGAATTTAATAATATTAAAGATTTTATCTGTTATATGAGTATATTTTATAAAAGGAGGAGAAGATATTGTACTTTTACAAGGTGCTTATATTTTGTTTGTTATTCTGCAATCTGTTGCCGAAGATTGCAGATGCTATGGGAATTACTAATTATCCGCCATTGGTTCAATCTGCATATTGGACAGCAAAAAATAAAAATGGCGATGAATTGATTTTATCTGCTGATGAAATTTCTGATTTTAATATCAATATACGTAGTGCTTCACGAACTGTCTGTGATTTATTGAAATATCCATCTAAAATAAGTGGTGATGCTTTAAAAACAAAAATTATGGATTATTCGGTTCTTGATGATGATCTTTATCTGCATGGTAATAAGGTTAGTGAAAATTATAAGAATATTTTGCGTCAGCAAACAAACATTAATTCTGTGTCTTCAACAATTACAGTACGTTATGCAGTTACTGTAAGGCGCAGTTCCATACGGAATTTACCTACGGGAGAAGGGTTGTTTTATTATGCAGCTGATAAAGATTTTGATGCTTTACAGGAAACAATGTTAGATCCAGGTGAACCATTATTGGTTTTACACAGCAGTGCTAATGGATTTTTCTATTATGTTCAGAGTTTAAATTACAGCGGCTGGATAAGTAAGTTTAATATTGCCTTTACGGATAAAAATACTTGGAAGAATTTTGCAGAACCAGAAAAATTTCTTGTAGTTACAGGTGCTGATTATACATTAAAAACAGATGGCGAAAATGTTCTATATCAGCAGGGAGCACGTCTGCCGTTAGAAAATATACAAAAAGATACTTATACGGTATTGGCTCCTATGCGAAGCAAAAATGGCAGGTTACAAAAAGTTAAATTGTTGATTCCTAAATCTGTTTCTGCAGTTCATTATGGATATTTGCCATATACATCTAATAATATTCTTAAATCTGCTTTTAAATTTTATGGACAGCCTTATGGTTGGGGCGGTTTAAAAAATAGCGTGGATTGTTCAAGTTTGATATTTAATGCTTATCGAACGGTTGGTATTATTTTACCGCGTAATGCTGATGAGCAGGAAACAACTGCTGGTATTAAACACAGATTGGAAGGTAATGCAGCTGAGCGCAGACAACAGCTTACAAAATTGCTTCCTGGAGCAGCTTTGTATTTTGAGGGACATAGTTTGTTATATATTGGTAATATTAATGGAGAGCCCTATGCTATTCATTCGTTAGGTTCATATTACAATGGTGACAAAGTACAGAAAGCTATGAAAGTGGTTGTGAGTGATTTAATGCTGCATAGAGCAGACGGTAATACAATGTTGCTTGATATGAATACTGCTGTGGAATATAGATGATAGAATAGGAGAATTTGCATGCTTAATAATTTTCAATGTAAAGCAATAAATTTTAGTAATAAAGCTTATGATGAGGCAGATAGTATAGTTGTTTTTTTATCTAAAGAGTGTGTCTCTAATATAAAAAAGCTTCTTTTACCTGCTGTAGCAGAAAGAGCAGTTAATATTTATCTTAAAGAGCATGATGATATTTATAATGTTGCTGAAACAGCTGTTTTAACGTTGCCTTTGGAGAATTCGCTGCTTACTGTTATTATAGCAGGCTGTGGTGAAGCTGCAGACTGCAAATCAAATGATTTTCGTAAGGCTGCTGGTACAGTTAGCCGCTTGCTGCATAGTATAAAAGCTAAAAAGGCTGTACTTACAGCACCTGCTTTAATTAATCCTAAGCAAAATATAGTTTTTAAGGCAATTTGTGAGGGATTATATCTTGGTGGATATACTTTTAATAAATTTAAAAGTAATGTAAAAGAAAGTCCTTTATGTGAAGTTAAGTTTTTGAGTAATGTGGAAGGTGCAGAAAAACTTATTGCAGATGCAGAGATTGAGGCAGAGGCAGTGTGTTTTGCACGTGATTTAGTAAATAATCCGGGAAACATTGTTACACCAGAAGTTATGGCAGAGACTGCTTTAGATATGAGTAAGGAGTTTCCTTTAGAAGTAACGGTTATGGATGAACAGCTTCTTGAAGATAGGGGTATGAATGCTATTTTAGCTGTTGGCAAAGGCAGTGAAAATCCACCTCGTATGATTGCTTTAAAATATAATGGAGCAGGCGATGCTCCATATACAGCGTTTGTAGGAAAAGGAGTTACTTTTGATAGCGGAGGTATTTCTATCAAGCCTGATGATAATATGGGTGAGATGAAAGATGACATGACTGGTGCTGCTGCTGTTTTGGGTGCTATACGTGCTGTTGCCGCTTTAAGGCTTAAATGTAATATTATTGCTGTGTTGGCATGCGCAGAAAATATGCCTGACGGCAGAGCTCAGCGACCTGGTGATATTGTACGTGCCGCCAATGGTAAAACTATTGAAGTTGTTTCTACAGATGCCGAAGGACGCATGGTTTTAGCTGATGCTGTTTGGTATGCTTGTCGTTTAGGGGCTTCTAAAATTATAGATATTGCCACATTGACAGGAGCTGTTATTATTGCTTTAGGAAATGAAACAAGTGCTATCGTTGCTAACGATGATACTTTAGCAGCACAGATTATTAAGGCGGGAAATATTGCTGGTGAAACCTTTTGGCAGCTTCCTGCTCTTCCAGAATGTAAAGAGGCTATAAAAAGTGAAGTTGCAGACCTTTTAAATAGTGCTGGACGTCCTGGCGGATGTATTACAGGAGGTCTTTTTATAGGTGAATTTGTAGATAAGGGATTACCATGGGCGCATCTTGATATTGGAGGAACTTCAACTGCGGAAAAAACCGCAGGTTTTAAGGTTAAAGGAGGAACTGCTTTTGGTACAATGACGTTGATTAAGCTGGCAGGTGAGCTGCAATGAGTAGATTAGCAGATTTGCATATACATAGCACTTTTAGTGATGGTCGCTATACTCCTACTATGTTGGTTGAAAATGCAGCAGCAGTTGGTTTAAGTGTTATAGCTATAACAGATCATGATTCCTGGAATGGAATTGATGAAGCTAAAAAAGCAGCACTAAAGTACAAGGGACTTGTGCGTATTATTACTGGTGTAGAACTTAGTACACAGTATGATAATGATAGCGTACATATTCTTGGGTATCATGTGGCGACAGATTGTAAAGAATTACATAATAAAATGGATGAAATGCGTTGTGCACGTGAATACAGACTTTTAGCTATGCTGAAAAAATTGGATAAATTGGGTTATCATGTTGAGGTAGATGCCTGTGATCCTAGAAACAGAGCCGTAGGAAGACCTCATGTAGCCAAAGCTTTAGTCGCGAAGGGCTATTTTGCTACAGTTCAAACCGTATTTGATACTTTGCTGCATTGTGGAGGACCTGCTTATGTACCACAGCCTAAAATGTCACCTCAGGAAGCTGTCGATTTAATTCATAAGGCCGGAGGAATTGCTGTTTTGGCACATCCGTCAGAATTAAGTGATATAACTCTGCCAGAGCGACTTTTTTCAGAAATAGCATTTGATGGAGTAGAGGTATGGCATCCAAGTGCGACTCCTGAATTACAGCAGCATTGGTTGTCTGTTGCAGATAAATACGAGTTGCTGGTGAGCGGAGGCAGTGATTTTCACGCTATTCCTGATCGTTTTCCCGATTCTTTAGGTATTTGGAAGGTAAATTATGAAGATGTTAAAGGTGTTATAGAATGGAAGTAGTAGCTTTTGTTGGACCAAGCGGTACTGGAAAAAGTCATAATGCTATTGGTGTAGCTTTTGATAATCGTTGTGATGCTATTATTGATGATGGACTGCTAATAAAGGGAACAAAGATTTTAGCTGGTACTTCTGCAAAAAATGAAGATAATAGAATACAGGCAGTAAAGAGAGCTATTTTTACTGATAATGACCATGCGAGTGAAGTGCGGAAAGCTTTACTTTGCAATAATATTCATAGGTTACTGATAATTGCTACTTCAGATAATATGATTAGTAAAATAGTTGCTCGTTTGCATTTACCTCAGCCATCGAAAACAGTATATATCAGTCAAATTGCCAGTAAGGCTGAAATAAAAAAAGCCCGTTATTCACGACTGCATGACGGTAAGCATATTGTTCCTGTACCGTCTGTTGAGTTGAAACCGCATTTTACTGGTTATTTTGCGGATTTACCTTATAATATTTTTTCTAGTAAGAGACGCAAGGAAAAAGAAGCAGATCGTTCTATTGTACGTCCTTCTTTTAGTTTTTATGGAAAATTACTCATTTCAGATAATGCTATTGAAGATATTATTCATATTATAGGCAAGAAGATGGATGGGATAGAGCGAATTACAGGGATTAAGGTACGTCGCAGAAGTGATAACAGTAAGGGGATAGTAATTAGTGTAGAAATAGTTCTGTATTATGGTGAAAAGCTATTTATTGTTACTAAGCAATTTCAAGCTAAAATTAAAGAAAAAATAGAATATATGACAGCAATGAAAGTAAAGAATATAAACGTTTCTATTCGTAGTCTTGCAGTAAAGCATAGATGATTTATTTAAAAGTTATAAAGCAGCACTATGAGATGCGGGGGCTGATATTATGAGAAAATATCCTGAGCTAAGCAAAAAATATGATGATGTGCGCAGTTATATGCGACGGTTTTATGTATATGGTTTCGAAAAAAAGCGAGAATATAATGAGAAAAGTATACGCAGCTATGATGATGAACGGCGTCGTATAGAATCTTGGTTAGATAATTATATGTATTTTACTACTGATAGTGATGGCGTAACACATTATATTTCCATTGATACCAGCAGCATCTGCCATAATCCGCTTTATAAAAGTTGGAAAGCGAAGAGTTTTACCTCTAATGATATAATGCTGCATTTTTATTTGCTGGATATTTTAATGGATGGTAAAGCTTATGGAGTTGCTGAGATGTTAGAGTACTTGGTTGATAGATATTTAAATTGCTTTCCCAGTAATATCAATCAACCTGATGAATCGACAGTGCGAAGCAAATTGGAAGAATACGCAGATCTGGGATTACTTGAGATTGTAAGGCAAGGACGAAAAAAGCTTTATCGTCTTGTACAGGATTATGTAATTTTATCTGAATGGCAGAAGGCTTGCAGCTTTTTTTCTGAAACAGCTCCTTTAGGAGAAATTGGCTCTTTTATTCTAGATAAGTTTTCTAATAATGA
>CAZQQK010000018.1:0-22561 GCA_964595445.1 uncultured Phascolarctobacterium sp. | reverse complement strand
TCTCTCTGTCAAGTATATCGTTCACTAAGATTTTTTATAAATATAGGTTTGCATAATGTTTTATTCTAAAAGTCTACGCAACAAATTTTTATTTTATACATATTTAATCAAAAGACAAAATGGATGCCTCCTGTAAAATACAGAAAAGCATCCATCTGTTCAGCCTATTTTATAAATAGAGCCATATTCACTGTCAAAGCAGTGTTATTATTTAATTTTTATCTTATTAGAAACTGAATCTCAAGCCTGCATCAACACGCCATTTTTCTTCAACGTCACCGCCAAAGCTGCGTTCAAAGCTTGCATACAACAGTGCATTATCGCTGAGTTTAGCAGTACCGCCAACCTGTGCTTCCCACCAGGTATCGCCAAAGTCTATGCTTGTCTTGCCTTCAGGTTCGCCTGCTGCACGGAATGTAGTATCAAATTCACCGTTAAATTCATGTGCCAAAGCAACCTTAGCAAAATAACTTGCATTATCGCTCTTTTGACCCATTCGTAAGCCTAAACGTCCAATCAAGCTTGTGAAAGCATCCTGCTGTACTTCAAGATCTTTGCTCTTACCCCAGGTATCCAAGTAGTCACTCTTTGCAGTGTAGTTCTTGCTGTCTATACGACCCAATGTCAATTCAACACTTGGATCTACATAGAAGCCATTGCTGCCCTCAAAGCGTTTGCCGTATTCAGCACTGATAGAAGCACCTTTAGTTTTATAATCACCGTTCAGGTTATGACCGTAAGCATTTTTTACATCAAATTCATTTTCCAAACGGGAATATTTAGCCATTAAATCTACATATTGACCATCATTGCCCAACCAGCTGCCGTATACACCAAAGCTTGTACCAGTCAAATCAGCCTTGCCATTGCTGTAATTGGAGTCACCATTGTTATGAGATGCTGCAACACCTACAGTCCAGCCATTGCCTACTTTCTTATCAAAGCCTACTTGATAAGCATTATATTTCAAATTCAGGTCAGTGTTTTGGCTGTCCATTTCGTACTTGCCGCCATAGTATTTTGCCCAAATGCCATGTTCGCCATCGCTCAGACGTAAATCGCCCATACGTTTCATAAGGTCGTTGTTTTCTGCACGCCACATCAACGCACTAGAAGCCATTGCGGTTTTTGCACCTTTCATCATAGCTGTTTCACTGCTGCCATAGACAATCTTCGGATCAGGAGTGTGAATAGTGCTTGCAATCAAGCTGCCCTGACCATCTTCCGCAGAGAATTCCAAATCAGCAATTTTTATACCAGCAGATGCTGCTGTCAATCCCTCAGCAATCTGTACATAACCATTAAGATTATTTTCAGCCTTGCCGTCTTCGTCAATAATAGCACCATTATAATACAGTTTCTTAGCCAAGCTGCCTAAAACATCAATTGTCTTATCTGCTTCATGCACATCGAAACCACTGTTATCTGTAGTCAAGGTAATTGCAGAGCCCTCAGCAGCTTTTTTAATAGTTAAGTTGCCGCCTAAAATATTAGTTGGATCTTCAGCATCATGCTTATAGATAACATTCATATGACCAGCATAATCACCAATTATTGTATCAGATACATTATCATGTGTCATATCAATAAAGCCAGCTTCTGCTTCACTGCTGCCGCCGGTCAAGCTGCTGAGAGTTGTATTAGCAGCAGTATCATTAACATTGTACCATGTTGCACCATTTTTAATAGTAGCACGTACTGCATTGTTCAGAGAATAACCTGTCCAAGTTGCACCGCTGTCCATGAGAAGATTGGTAGCATAAGAAGCATAACCCATCCATTTTGCCTGATTGCCCATGAATAAGCTTACTACACCATAGTCACCAGGTGTTACACCCCAGCCTGCACCAGTTACATAGTTACCAATCCAGTAGGAATCAGCAGTATTTAAGCCAACATTAATTTTACCTTTGGTACCCATACCGCCAACGGTAGTAAAGTTGCCGACAATCTGTGTAACATTATTATCAGCTGCAATAGCATTACCAGTAGAACTGTCTTCATCCTTAATAACATTGACATTAACAATACCATAGTTTTGGGTAACAAATTCGCCATAAGCACGAATTGCTGCATTGCTGGCACCGCCGCCAAAATTCAGACCAGGGTTTGTACCAGATTCAGTCATAATGATTCTGCCACCGCCAACATCGATAGTAGAAGCTACAGCACTTATTCCCTCTGACATGCCAACACCATCGGTAGTATCTGCTTCAATATCAACAAGGCCGTCTATTTTCAGCCAAGAACGTTCACCGGCTGCACCATTCATGGATTTAATAACAGCGCCATTAGTACTGTTTGTTGTGCTGGCACGCAATTTAAGCACTTTATCCTTTGCATTATCGCCGCCGTTATGAATAAATAACTGACCGCCGCCATTAACAAACACTGCTGCTGTTTGACCGCCAGTTGTACTTACGGTATTAATGCTCATTGCACCAGGATTGAAAATCTCAACTTTACCTGTTGAACCTACGGCAGCGATACCTGTTGTACTGATATCAGTTTCAATATTCAAATTCAAATCATGACCATTAAGGTCAATATTCACAGTTTCATTATTATAACCGCTGAAAATTCCTGCGCTGAAATTATATAACCAGGGTCCGGCAACAACCTTGTTCTTTTCTGCATTAATTACAGTATCTTTGGTAAAGTTAAATTTGCCGTTGCTATAAACACCAGCATCTTCATATTCCTTAACTTTGGTCATATCGCCAATAATAGCTGTGGTAAATTCATCTTTCTCCTGTTCAGCAGGTTGTACATATTCATAAACCTTGTTATCTCCTAAATATCCCTGACCAGTACTTTCATCAAATTTCATATCAGCAAAATATTTAGTAACAGAACTGCTTGTAAGACCTTCAGCAATGCTTACAGTACCATTTAAGTTTCTTTCACCGCTTACATAACCTGCATAATACAATTTATTTGCCAAAGCATTAAGAGTATTTTCTCTGCTCTCAGCTGTATTCAAATTATCATCATAATCAGTGAAAACATTAACGCTGCTGTCTTCATTTGCTTTATTGATAGTTACATCGCCGCCTAAAATCTTAGAAGGATCAGATTTATCATGTGTATAGGAGATATTCAGCATTTTTGTATCAAGCTTATCAATAGTGATAGAACCGCTGTCTGCCGCCTGTACAATTGTACCATTTATACCATTCAAAGCATTCAGTTTGGTATTTGTACCTATATTACCTTTATTAGTTGCAGAATTGTACCACACTGCACCATCATTAAGAACCATGGTAACATTGCTGAAAGCACCTGCTTCTTTAATAACGCCTTTTAAATAAGCGTCAGCTCCGCTTAATCCAAGGTAAAAAAGGTTTTTAGAGTTATCACCGATATAAATATCACCGTCAACTTGAGAGCCAGCACTTGTAGCAACTGCACCGCCATAAGAATTCAAGCCTGAAATATTAGAAGCACCAAAATATATTGTGCCATTTTGGTTATAAATAGAATAATGCTCTGCCTCATCATTAGCAGCAGTGGTTATAATCTTGCCGCCTTTTTGCATTCTTATTGTCTGAGTTTGCTTTGTACCGTTTGGTGTTACAACAATACCATTACCAGCAACATTAATATTAGTTCTGCCTTGAACTTCAACAGAAGTTCTATCTACGCCTACCAGCAATCCTGCACTGTTATCAAGTACATCTACAGCATTTTTATTACCGCTGACAGTAATATCTAACGGACTATAAATCGTAACTGTAGTACTTTTAGAAATTGAATCTAATTCTACATCTTCAGGAGCACTTATGGCAATACCATAACCGCCGTTAGCATTATCAACATTGATTTTTACTCCTGAAGATTCAATTTTTAAAGCTGGTGCACTGCTTTCGGTTACAGCGTTCCAAATACCATAAGATTTTTGTGTATTACTCTCATCACCAGTAACATTAATCTCCAGATTTTTTACAGTAGCCAGCTCCACTCTGCCGCTTTTACCTGCTTTCAGCAATATACCAGAACCTATAACATCATCACTTGCTTTAACATTTAAAGTAAGTTTATTATCCGGTGCTTTTATATACTCGTAAGCAATGCCATCTGTATTATTATTAATTGCACTTATAACACTATATTCTTTATCATCCTTTTTAATGACTGTAATATTATCATTTTTAGCACTGTCTACATTAATCGAGCTGTCCTCGGTAAAAGTATAAGTTGTACTGTTACTGCCAACAGCAGTAATAGCATCAGCATAGGTTTCATCGGCTTGATTACCAGTAACAGGAGCAGTATACTCACTAGCATATACCCCCCCATTTCCAAGAACACAGCCTAAAGCAACCGCAATTCCTAAGGCTAATCTCCCTGCTCGATAACTTGACCATAATTTCTTCATAACAATACCTCCATTTAATAAAATATGATAAAAATATATGATTATTGGTATGTATCCCCTTATTCAATATTCAATTAAGAGGATACATACCATTTAACCCACTAATGGACTACTGAATACTACGAAATATATCCGCTAAAAATAATGAATCTATATCATTAAAGCAAACAGTTAATATAATGTTTATCAGAAGCTGAATCTCAGTCCTGCATCAACACGCCATTTTTCGGTTACATCACCGCCAAAGCTGCGTTCAAAATTTGCATACAGCAAGCTGTTGTCACTCAGTTTTGCAGTTCCGCCAACCTGTGCTTCCCACCAGGTATCACCAAAGTCTATACTTGTTTTGTTTATCGGTTCACCAGGTGCGCGGAATGTAGTATCAAATTCGCCATTGAATTCATGTGCTAAAGCAACTTTAGCAAAGTAACTTGCATTATCGGTCTTTTGACCCAAACGTACACCTAAACGTCCTACCAAACTGGTAAATGCGTCCTGTTGTACTTCCATATCTTTCTTAACACCTACGCTGTCTAAGAAATCGCTGTGTGCTCTGTAATCTTTGCTGTTGATACGACCCAAAGTCAGCTCTACGCTCGGATCTACATAGAACCCATGGCTGCCCTCAAAACGTTTGCCGTATTCAGCACTGATAGATGCACCCCAAGTATCATAATCACCATTCAGATTATGACCGCTGGCATTGGTTACATCGAACTCATTTTCCATACGGGTATATTTAGCAACTAAGTCAAGATACTGACCTTTGCTGCCGTCCCATGTACCATAAACACCTACACTGGTATTTTTCAGCTCTGCCTTACCAGTACGATAGTTGGAATCGCCGTCATTATAGGAAAGTGCTGCACCGACAGTCCAACCATTGCCTACTTTTTTATCATAACCAACCTGATAAGCATTGTACTTCAAGTTCAGATTAGTATTCTGAGCATCCATGTCGTATTTGCCGCCATAGTATTTTGCCCAAATACCGTTTTCACCCTCACTTAAACGCAAATCTCCCAAGCGCTTCATAATATCATTGTTTTCTGCACGCCACATCAAAGCACTGGAAGCCATAGCAGTTTTTGCACCGCGCATCATAGCGGTTTCCTTATCACCATATACGATAGGTACATAAGCATCAGGAGTATGAATGCTGCCTTCAACTAAGCTGCCTCTGCCGTCAGTGCTGTTGGTGAAGTCCAAATCAGCAAGACGTATAGCTATGGAACCTGCTGTCAAACCTTCGCTGATACCAACATGACCATCAAGCTTAATGCTTGGTTCAGGATTATTTTCATCAGCAATCGCTTCATTATAAATAAGTTTTTCTGCAAGACCAGACAGAGCATTTACAACTTCTGTTTTTTCACTTGTATCAATACCATCACGATCAGTGAACAAGCTTATAGAAGCATTTTTGCCGTCAGTCTGTATGGCTTTATCAATAACAATATCACCAAATTTATCATAGCTGATTGTCTTGCTGCCATCTTCATTATCTACAAATTCATGTCCGATATAGGCATTAACATAACCGCTCAGATTGCCAACAGTAATATTTTTTCCCTCGGAGTGCAGAATATTACCAGCATGAGCAGCATCACTGCCGCCATAAAGATTGCTGACAATACTTTCAGCATTAGATGTACTAAATGTGCCAGAAGCCCAGTTATGAGTTATTGATGGAGCATTTTCCCAATATGCACCATTTTGCAGATACAGGTTATTATTGCCTGTACCATAGAAATGACCCTTGAGATAAGAATCACTGGTTGCCAAGCCCAGGTTAATTGTACCGCCCTGACCATAATACGGTGTCCATGTGCATACATCACCTTCTACTTGTACATAGTTGCTGCCTGCACCTATAACATTGCCTTCACTGTCTTTCTGCATATTTAAATTAACAAGAGCCGTACTGCCAGCAGTCCAAATAGACATATAGTTATGTGAAACAACTCTGCCGCCGCCAATATCAATTGTTGCATAAGACCCTCTAGCAAAAAGAGAAGCACATTTATCAACTTCAATATCTACCAAGCCTTTAATTTCAACAGAGTTACCGTTTTCTTCCGTTTTAGTGCCATCACTTGAAGTTACTTCAATAGCACGCCAGTTCAGCTCATAGCCCGGAGTATCAATACCACCGCGGATAGTTACCTTATTTTCTTCTTTATTATCATTATTGATAACAACATGTGCACCTGTATCTCCAGAAGCAGCCGTAGATACCCTGATAGCACTGCCATAATAATAGTTATTTTTAGAAGTAATATTTATTGCACCAGGGTTATCAATAGTAATCGTACCTTCACGATAAGCTGCAATGCCTGCTACTGTCCACATCGGCTGAGAACCAGTAGTACCTTCTGGTGCAAAGGCATTCATAATAACATTCAAATCTTTACCATTCATATCAATTGTATATGAAGGCCCGCCCTTAGCAGCAGAGTTAGTGCTGTTATATGGTTTATCACCATAGTTATTAATAGCAGCCATGTATAAGCCACCGGGATTGCTGTTTATTTTTACTTCAATCAGAGTATCGTCTTTAAAGCTGTATTTTAAATCACCACCAGCCGCAGTTCCGCTTATAAGCTCACCATATTCATCTGCATCATTTGTTTCATCACCAAACAATACCTTGCCATAAGGCTTGTATAATTTTTCAGTAGTTGATGCCTTACCTGTTTTTTCATCAAAAGTCAAATTATTATAGTATTTGCTGATAGAAGCAGATGTCAGACCTTCAGCAATTTCTGCACGTGCAGAAAGATTACGTTCACCATTAATATACGCACTATAAGTTAATTTTTCTGCTAAACTGTCTAATACAGCATTAATGCTTGCCTCATCAGTTGTGTCAATGCCATCGCTAGATGTCTGTAAATAGAGTGATGACGGACTTTCTGTTACCATATACTGGACATCACCAACACCACTAGAAAGTACTTTCAGCGGTTCAGCTGAGGTTACTGTAATATTTCCGCCTTGAATTTTTGTTGGATCGCTCGCATCATGTGCATAAACAAAAGTTGTGTTGCCACTGTACTTATCCAAAGTAATATCGCCATTACTCATAACTACATAGCTGTGTCTTGAATTAGCCTCTGAACCTGTAAAAGATTTCAAGTGCTGATTATTGTCAGAATTAATATTCCAAACAGAATCTATTCCCAAAAGAAGGCTTCCCTTACCTCCGGTTTCCGAACCTGTCCAGCTTGCTCCTTTTTGCAAATACAAGTTGACATTACCATCAATATCACCAGTATATGTTTTAGTGCCTTTCATACCAAAATTAATTTCACTGTCGTCATCAGCTTTCATATTGCCTTGAAAATTATTGTTTGCACTATATACCGTGATATTGTCATAATCTACACTGTCCAAATGTTCAATATTTACACCAACATTAATCTTACCGCCGGTTTCTGCCAAGGCAAGATATTTGCCTTCACCCTCAGTAGTAAAAGAGCCGCCTGTCAAACCTCTCTCACTTCTGCCTACGATAATCTGTCCGCCGTCATGTGCATATAATACATTGCCATTAGCACTTTTCAAATCAGTCCTTGCTGTTTTCAGTTCAATTATGCCGTTTCTGCCTGCTTCAACAGCATTTCCTGTAGCTGTTATTGTGCCATAGTTATTGGTGTCTGAATTAGTGTTATTATATACAACCTTACTGCTATAATCCGCATCATTGCCGGCATAAATACCTGCACCCTTTTCATTACCGGTTGCTGTGATATTAAATTTACCGCCGACTTTCATTGTTATAACGCCTTTTTTATCGTTATAAATACCATAAACCGTATCATTTGCATTACCTTCAGCAATAACAGTAAGCGGGATATTAGTAGAAGTGTTCTCATTACCATCTATAACATTCAAATCTTTATCAGCTCCACGAACTGCTGCTTTTAAAGTTTCCTTGCTCAAATCAGGAGCAATAGTATAATAGCTGCTACTGCTGGAATTACCTACATATAATGTATTTGCCGGTATTTTAACTGTTCCGCCAAATATACCTGTGCCAGGAATTTCTGTATCAACTTGCTTGATATCATAGTAATCAGCTGTACCGTCATTACTTAATACCTGTTTAAAAATACCGCCGCTAATTGAGCTGTTTTTTGCCAAAGATGAGTCTACAGTAATATTACCGCTGCGAATAATGTTGCCATCGTCATCAAGAATACGAATAGTCATATAATTTAAAATACTGTTTTTAGTAAGACCTTCACCAAATTTAATTTTTTCGGTTAATGCTTTGCAAACTTCATTAACTGTTTTTAAAGAAACATCCGGCAAATCACTTTCACGAACAGCAAAAGAGGCATAAACATAAACGGCTGGTATTCCTCCCCAGTTAGGATTTCCACTCCCAACCTGCATCAGATCAGCATCAATAGTAACATCTCCGCCAGAAAGAGTTTTGCTGTCCTTATCCCATTTATATAAAAAAACTTCTGGGTTACTAGTAGAAGTGCCTATTACAGGCCAATCAGTACGGTTCAGCAAGATTCCATCTGCATTTGTACCGCTTGTCATGTCATGGAGGGGGGTAGAAGCTGCACTTGCAGTACTCATAAAACTCAAGCCAAGTGCCATTGCAACACCAAATGCAAGTCTACGAGAGCAGTAACCTTTCTTCTTTTTTGACATACATCATCAACTCCTTAAAGATAAAAACAAATATAATAACTGAGATACTTCATCACTGTATAATTGCTATAAGTACAACCATAACATTTAGAATATGTAATAAGTATTCAATTATTTTTTCCAAATTGCTTCCATAATGTTAGCGTATTGAGTTTCTAAAAATTTCAGAGCCTCACCAATAATTGCATTCAGCAATACAGGATTAAAGGTATTGTTTTCCGCAGTAATGCAGGCATTCAGCATAAAGTCACCCTTTTCAGAAACAGTAAATTTAAAAGGACGAACATTATTATTCATATTATTGATAACAGCAGCTAAATCTGACAGTTTTTCTTCATTAATTACCTGCGGTGCAATTTGTACTTGCAAAATCACATAAACACTGTCATCCATAAGTACAGCCATAGGAAGAATCTGACCTTTTACTTCCATACGGCTGCGTAAAATTGTTGTATGACGTTCATCATCAAATTTTTGAATATCAAAACATTCAATTTTATTTTCTTTCAAAAACTGCTGCATTATTTCAATCTTATCAGCGTGCTTTCCATCCATATCCAATACCTTAGTTTCTTTTTTTGCTTCTGCCATTCTAAAAATCTCCTTTAAACTTTTTATTTTATAGGGCAGCAGCGTTCAGCCGCCGCCCTACTTAAATACACTATTACCTATTTTAAAAGCTCCAACGCAAGCCTGCATCCAAACGCCAGTCACTGCTGCCTGTATCGCCGCCGAATTTCTTCTCAAATGTAGCATATACATAAGAGTTGTCATTAAGTTTCATATTGCCGCCAAGCTGCCATTCCAGCCAACTGCCGCTAAAGTCAACACGTGTACCGCTGGTCGGTTCGCCGTCAGCTGCAAATGTTGTTGTAAAATCTCCGCTGAATTCATGTGCCAACGCCAGTTTAGTATAGAACATACCTTTTTCAGCAGTTTTTCCTATTCCCAAACCAATACGTCCAATCGCACTGGTAAAGGCATCTTGACTTACATACATATACTTATTTTTACCTTTGGAATCAAGGAAGTCACTTTCTGCACTATAATCTGTGCCATTGATACGACCAAGTGTAAACTGTACGCTTGGATCAAACCAAAAACCACTGGACAGCTGCATCCTGCGACCATATTCTGCACTAAGAGCCACGCCCCAAGTATCATAATCTCCCTCCAGCTTATGACCCATATCGTTATAAACTTTATAATCGTTATTCAGCTTACCGCCTTTAACAACTACATCTGCATAATGACCCTTATTGCCATTCCAGCTGCTGTATACAGAAAGAGCTATATTCTTGCTGTCACCATGACCGCCCATTTCGTAAGTATTGCTGCCCTTGTTGTAGCTTACCGCAGTACCGAAAAGTACATTGTCATTAAGTTTCTTATCATAACCAAGCTGATAAGCATTAAAGCTGGTGCTGTATTTGGTATTATTTGCATCATAACTGGTTTTTCCGCCATAGTATTTAGCCCACAGACCGCTTTCTTCACTGTTCAGTCTTACATCACCAATACGCTGCAGCATATCATTATTTTCGCTGCGCCACAGCAATGCTGTAGAAGCCATAGCAGATTTAGCACCACGCATCATTGCAGTTTCACTGCTGCCATAAGTAATATCAGGATCTGTACGAATCAGAGAGTCTTCTTTATAACTGCCTTGTCCATCAGCACTATATTCAATATCACCATAAACCTTAGTTGCAGAAGTCGCAGTTAAGCCTTCGCTCAGTTCTAAACGTCCAACTAAATTATCTGGCTTATTTTCTGCATCAAGATAGAATAATTTCTTAGCCATTTCATTGAACAGTTTTTCAACATTTTCAGTTTCAGCAAAGCTATTAATGCCGCTTCTGTCAGTTCTCAAAGTAATGCTGCTGCCCTGTTCTGCCTGTTTGACAGTAAAGTTGCCGCCATGGAACTGAATATCACTGATACTTCCATCTGTATTTTCGGTCAAACTGTGTTTATAGAGTACAGTCACAGAACCGCTGTAATTATCAACAGTAATATTTCCTGCACTTTCACCAGTTTGGTCAATTATACCTTTGTCAGCAGACAAACTGTTCAGCTTACTGTCACCAGTATTATTCCACTTTGCACTATCAAGCAGAGTCAAGTTTATACCGTCACCATCAGCTTTACCTGTCCAGGAAGCTTTATCTTTAGCATAAATATTAACAACAGCTTTATCTTCGCTAATTACATTTCCGTTAAAGCTGGAATCCTTTCCGGACAAGCCAAGACTAATATCGGCATCATTACTTGCTGTAATGTCTCCATTAAGCTTAGTCGCATTATTTCCAGACTCTGAACCTGATGTATTAATCTTCACACTGCCTTGACCGCTTGCATAAATATCACCATTAATAGTACCGCCGCCAATTTTTACGCTGCCGTCTGCTGCCTCAATCGCTGTTCCGCCAGAAGTATTAATATCTGCTAAACCTTTTACCTCAACAACAGAACCTGTACCCTCTGCCTTAACAGCACTATTAGCAGTCACTAAGCCACTGTTATTAATAATAATTCTGCCGCCATTTTCTGCCAGCAAAGTTTTGCCGTCTGCCTTAATGTTGAGATTGCGAACATCATTAATATTAATATCAATACCGCTCGCTTTTACAGCATCAGCACCGGAATTCAATGTCAAATCCTTATTATTAATTTGCAGCTGCAAATATCTGTCTGCTCCAACAGCAACTTCGTCAACAGTAATTGTGGTACTATCTTTTTGGAAGTTATAAACTGCATTATCTGTATGCAATACACCTGCAAGTTTATATTCCTTATCCTGCGACCAATCACCGGTAATCTGACTGGTAAATGTTACCTTAGTCTGTGCCTCCGGATAAGTTACGCCTGGTGTTACGCTGCCTTCTTTCAGACTACCCTGTCCTGTTGCACTGTCGTATTTTATGTCTCCTACCTGTTTTTGTACCGATGCTGCTGTCAGTCCTTCGGCTATCTTCACATATCCGCTCAGGTTCTTTTCTCCTGTTACGTATCCTGTGTAGTACAGTTTGTTTGCCAGTGCATTCAGTGCTTCGTTTATGCTGTCTTCGTCTGTTGTGTCTACTCCTTTGTTGTCTGTCTGCAGTGTTATCTTACTTCCGCTTTCTGCGCTTCCTATTGTGAAGTTCCCTCCGTTTACTTTCGTCGGGTCTTTTTCTTCATGGCTGTAGATTACTGTTGTGCTTCCGCTGTATTTTCCTATTGTTACGTTTCCGCTTCCGCTTTCCGTCATGTCTACTATGCCGTTATTTGCGCTTAGGCTTCCCAGTTTGCTTTCTCCTGTGTTTTTCCAGGTACTTTCTTTCAGCGTCAGGTTGAATTTATCTGTACTGCTGCTTCCTTTCCAGACTGCTCCGTTTTTCAGTTCTGCATTTCCCTCTGCTAATGCATTTCCTGTCCACTCGCTCTTGTCTGCTGTCAGCTTCAGTCCTTCTCCGCTGCTGTTTCCTGTCCACTCGGATTCTGTCAGACTTATTTCTGCATTCTTTCCGCTGTTATCTCCTGTCCACTTTGTTCCGCTGTTCAGCGCTGCATTCAGCTTTCCTGTATTATTTCCATTCCAGCTTCCTTTCGTCATGCTTACGGTTGTGTTTCCGTTGTTGTCTCCAGTCCACTCTGCTCCTTCTTTGAACATCAGCTCTGCTCTTGCTTCACTTTCTGTTGTTACGTTTCCGCTCAGCTTGCTTATGTTCTTGACTGTCGCTTTGCTTCCTGTTCCTTTTACGTCTATTTCTCCGTTTACGCTTACTTCACTTGCACTTACGCTTACTTCACTTGCGCTTCCCTCTGCTTTCAGGTTTCCTACTTCCGCTTTTCCTCCTGCATTTATTTTTATGCTGCTCTTATTTCCTTTTGCATATATTTCTCCTGCAGTTGTACTTCCTGTTGTAGTTATGCTTATGCTGCTGTTTTCTCCTTGAGTTTCTACTGCTCCGTTTGCCTTTACGCTTTCACCTGTTATTTCTGCTTTGCTGTTTTCTGCTGTTATTGCTTTCTTTCCTTCCAGTGTCAGCTTTCCAGCTTCTTTTACGGTCAGTTTTCCTCCTTTTACAGCTATGGCATTTCCATTTTCTGCTTTTATTGTCAGGTTCTTTTTATTCAGTTCCAGTGTTGTGTCTTTTTCTGTCCTTACACTGTCACTTTCTGTTTTTATTTTTGTTTCTTCTTTTTTGAATTTATATATATTGTTGTCTTCTGTCAGTACTCCTCCTTTTCTGTATTCTTTATCTGTTTCGTAGTCACCAGTTATTGCTGTTACGAATTCTTCTTTTTCCTGTTCCGTCGGATAGGTCGGCCCTGGTTTTACTGTTCCCTTGTCCAGACTTCCCTGTCCTGTTGCACTGTCATATTTTATGTCTCCTACCTGTTTTTGTACCGATGCTGCTGTCAGTCCTTCGGCTATCTTCACATATCCGCTCAGGTTCTTTTCTCCTGTTACGTATCCTGTGTAGTACAGTTTGTTTGCCAGTGCATTCAGTGCTTCGTTTATGCTGTCTTCGTCTGTTGTGTCTACTCCTTTGTTGTCTGTCTGCAGTGTTATCTTACTTCCGCTTTCTGCGCTTCCTATTGTGAAGTTCCCTCCGTTTACTTTCGTCGGGTCTTTTTCTTCATGGCTGTAGATTACTGTTGTGCTTCCGCTGTATTTTCCTATTGTTACGTTTCCGCTTCCGCTTTCCGTCATGTCTACTATGCCGTTATTTGCGCTTAGGCTTCCCAGTTTGCTTTCTCCTGTGTTTTTCCAGGTACTTTCTTTCAGCGTCAGGTTGAATTTATCTGTACTGCTGCTTCCTTTCCAGACTGCTCCGTTTTTCAGTTCTGCATTTCCCTCTGCTAATGCATTTCCTGTCCACTCGCTCTTGTCTGCTGTCAGCTTCAGTCCTTCTCCGCTGCTGTTTCCTGTCCACTCGGATTCTGTCAGACTTATTTCTGCATTCTTTCCGCTGTTATCCTTACTCCAAGAGCTTCCATTACTCAAATTGATATCAGCATCTACAGCTTCATTACTGCCGTTCCAAGTACTGCCATTTATAGTAATGCTCGCTTTATCGCCAGTATTATCTCCGTTCCAGACAGAATTATTGCTTAAAGTAACAGTACTATTAGCAGCATTATTACTGCCATTCCAAACAGCCTTTCCCAAAGTTCTGGACTTCACTGCTGTACCACCCAAAGAAATAACAGCACCATCACCGTTATTGTCACCAGTCCAAGTACCTGTTTCAATATCAACTTTGTTGTTTATACCTTTGCTGTCACCGGTCCAATTACCGTCATTAACAATATTCACAATAGAATTACTGCCATTGACATTGCCTTTATATGATGAATCATCTATGGTCAGTTTCAAGCCGCTGCCGTTGCTGTCTTTTTCCCAACTGCTGTCATTCTTCAATTCAACAGTCGCATTTTCCCCTTTATTCTCACCATTCCAGTTTGAATTATCAAAAACAGCATTCAAATCATTAGCAGTATTAGAACCTGTCCATGTACTGCCATTTTTCATCTTAACAGTTGCAGCTGTACCATTGTTATCACCATTCCAGGTAAAATTATCACCGTTCAGCTGCATATTGCTGCCATTATTACTGCCATTCCAAACAGAATTTTTGCCAGTTACAGTAAGCTTATTACCGCTGTTGTCGCCTTGCCATTCACCATTATTATTCACAGTAACGGAAACATTATCGCCGCTGTTATTGCCAATCCACTTTTCACCGTTAACAGAGATATTTTCACCATCATTTGTATTATCTCCATTAGGAATATCTGGTTTAGGTATATCCGGTTTGCTTTCTGCCTTATCAAGTCTGCCCTGTCCTGTAGTTTCATCATAAGCCACAGATCCTACACGTTTGCTTACAGAGCTGGCTGTCAGACCCTCAGCAATCTGTACCTCACCATCCAGATTTTTTTCTCCCACAGTATAATTGGTATAGTACAGCTTGTTTGCCAAAGAATCTAAAACTTTATCTGTTTTTTCTGCTGAAGTTAAATCTATACCACTGCTGTCAGTGCGCAGAATAATACCTGAACCTGCACTAGCACTGCCAACTGTAATATTACCGCCATAAATCGATGTCGGCGTACTGCTGTCATGTTCGTAAATAACAATAGCATTACCGCTGTAATTATCAATAACAATATCCTTGCTGTTCAGTTTTTGATAGATTACGCCTTCACTGCCTTTGCTGCCGCCAATAAATTTATTAATATGGCTCTTATCTTTGCTGCCAATATCTTCATTATCTTGTTCATAACGAGTATTATTTTCCTGGTTATACCAACTTGCACCGTTTTGCAGCCACATATTCACAGTGCCGCCATTATCAACCATACCTTGAAGATAAGAATCAGCAGTAGTCAAAGCTAAATTAATTTTTCCTGTATTAAGAGCAAAAACATCACCATTCAGCTTAACATCATTCGTACCAGCCTCTTTGCCGTCTTTGCCAGTATTAACATTTATAGTTCCTTGATAAGCACCTAAAGTATAATAACTGTAATTCATACCTTTAGGCACAGTAATAGTGCCGCCGCCAATGGAAATAGTGCTGTTTACAGCATTAGCAGTAATACCATTGCCATAAACGTCCATATCCACCAGACCAGTTACATCCACACGGCTGTTATTAACCTGAGTTAAAATACCTGCATTATTAAAACGAGAAAGTACGTTATCTGAATTTAGGGGAATACCCCATTTTTCATTATCTGCACCCTTAATGCTGAGATTACCATTAATTGTAATGCTGTTTTCTACATTAGACGCATAGCTTGCTTCTCCCCAACGGCTTGTCTTCTGCACAGCAACGCCATTGCCGCCCCAGCCGCCTCGCATATTTATATTTACATCGCCATTAATCGTAATCTTATTGGCTTTATCTAAACCGCCGTCATTCATAATAGCATTGGTCAAGCTGTTGCCGCCCTCTACACCAACGGTAATTACATTAAGCTTACCAGCATTAATCGTAACATTTTTGCCATTGCCAGCATAAACACCCACAGGAGTAGCAATAATATTAGAGGTTTGCAACTGTAAAGTATTATTTCCAGCATCAATGTTAATATCATTACCTTCCTTAGCATAAACTGCTGCCAAAATATTATTTTTCAAATCAGTCTGTGTTGCCCAAGAGTTACTTCTTAAATCAATAACTTTATCAGTATCAAAAATATAATTGCTGTTATCAGTAGTTACACTATTGTACAAAACATCTTTATCGGTACCGGTAATACGCTGCGTATAATCACCAGTTTTTAGATTAGCGTTTAGATTAGTAATTTTCTTAGTTGTTACAGATGGAGAGGTCAGACCTTCCTCTCTCGCAGAAGTCAATACCGCTTGATCCCCATAAACACTATCCCCTTCAAGCAAACTGGTAGAGTTAAATGTATGATAGGAATCATTGCCTGCCAAACCATAAGAATCCCAAACAAGCGCCGGCTTTTTATCTCCGTCAGTATAAACTACAAGATAATTACCAATCTCTCCCCATAAACGTTTCGTATAATATTCCGTAAAAAAGCGGTTAATCCAACCAGAAGGTACACCACTTGTTCCCGTAGCATCAGGATTATCCGCAACAACAGTTTCCCATTCTTCAGGATTGTCCGAATTTAAGTTAGCTACAGTTGTTTTATAAATTTTCAACTGACTGTTGCTGCCTGAACCAGTAAGCGAATAAGCCATAATATAAGCAGTACCGTCAGGCCAGATATTCATATCATGAAATTCTAAACCGTCATTAATAACACTTTCAGGCAAAATTACTTTTTTAGATGATGAAGGATTTAAATATCCATTTGTGCCAATACTTGCAATTGTAATACCAGTTTCAGGATTAGCAGAATCATAGCTTTGATAACCACCGATACCAGTACCCATGAGCTGATTGTTATAACGGTTCAGTTTTATTGTGTCGTTATTGCGTACTGCTCTGGTATAGCTGGTAAATTTCAGACTGCCGTCAGGCAGAATTTTATAATGCATTAGGTAACTGTCATCATAGGGAGTATAACCACCAATAGGATTTACACTGACCATAATATACAGATTGTCACCATTAATATTAATACCCTCGCCATGTACCCAGGCGTTCTTTTCTTCCAGACCAGTTATCAAGTTACCGCCGCAGTAATCATTAATATCTTTTAACAGATATACTGTTTTTTCAACTTCTTCTGTTAAGGAATCCTTTGATAGTTTGCTGACGGTAATCGTACCAAGATCATAATCACCAGTATAAACATAACCATTAGCACCAGCTGCACTATGCGGATTAGCTCCTTGACTAACTGTACCGGAAGCATACTGCAAATTGCTCCAGTCAGCATCTGCATCAATAACACGGAATGGCAGCAAATCTGTCGTACTGTAAGTATATTGACGCATAACAAACATATTCTTGCCGTCCATGACAAAGGCATAAGTTCCTGGATCTCTGTTCAGATTATCAACAGCACCAATAATAGCCTGTTTATCTACCTGACTTGTAACACGTGAACCAGTAATTACTGATAAATTACTATTGCCATAGTTTGATGGAACCGTAATGAATAAATTATTAGAAGCTAAAGCACTGCCGCCTATAAGCCAACCACCCATAACTGTAGCTAAAATGGCAGCTTTCTTGCTTTTACTGAATTTCCGCATCGATTTTCCTCCTTTTAGAACTGATAACGTGCAGTAACATAGTATGTCCTGCCTTGGATTGGGTATTCAGGATTTACATAACCATCGTCATAACCAAATACTTTAGTATTAACTTTAAGTTTTGGTCCGCGATTAAGAATATCATTACAGCCAAAAGTCAGCTGCCAATTTTTGCTTGGTGCCAGTTTCAGACCACCGTTGAGTACAAACAACTTAGATACAGGGTTGCCGTTAGCAGAATCTATTGCATAATAGGTTTGGTATTCACCTGTGTAATGAGCTTCAGTAAACAAAGAGAATTTATCTGTGGGTCTATAGGTTACACGCACGTTTCCCTCCCATTTTGGCTGATAGGTTGGGTTAATAGGACTGTAATCATGTCCGGTAACACTGTTTTTATTCCATGCTTTTGTATTAAGATAAGTAACCTGCATATCAAGGTCAAACTTAGGCCATTTAAAGCTTGACTGCAATTCAACGCCGTTGGATTTACCTCGGTTGTCATTAAAATAACAGTAATAATCCTTACCCTTGCGTGTCAGCATCAACATATTATCTGACTGCCGCCAATAATACGTAAGAGTTGTTGAGTTATCTGAACCCAGAAATTTATTATTAGCAATAATACTGAAATCAAATTGTTTACCATCTTCAGGCATCGGGAAAACTGCACCATTGCCGTTCCAATCACCAGGTGCCGGCAAAATACCTGCACCATCACCGGCAATTTCATACATATTCAGCAGGCGGTAATATGTTCCGCCAGTCATACGCAGGGTAATATGTTCATCCAATTCCTTTTTCAAAGCCAACTGCCAAGTAACCTTACTGTCCGTTTGTGAATCTTTAGGATTTATCCATTTATACATACCTTCTGTAAAACGAGCACCATTACTGTAACCTGTAATCTTAGAAGAGTTATAACGCAGGCTTGGAGTAAAAATCCAACTGCCTGCTTTATCTAAAGTGATAGAATCCTGCACCTGAAAATTCAGCAGTTCCTGTTCATATTTATCACGAGTCTGCAAAACAATAGAATTCTGTGTTTCTTCACCATTCAACGCTTTATCCAGTCCAGAACCACGAATATTCATCTGTTCTCTGGAATAATTAAGCAGAAAATCCAACATATTGTTGTCATTAATTTTATAACTGCCATCCAACTGTCCAGTATATTTATCAGATTTATATTCACTCCAGGTACGCAACGGTGTATTAACAGAATCCCAATAACTCCACGGATTAGAGAATGTAATCTTTTCTGCACGATATTTTTTATTGGCTTTCAGATAGTCAACCATCCAGCCCCATTCAAGCTTTCCGCTCTGCTGACGATTTTGCAGCATTAAATCAGTATTGGTTTGTTTTTGACGTCTGCTGGTATAGTACATAATATCCCGTAAATCAATAGCATTGTTAGCCATAGCAGAATGCCAACCATCACCGCCCCAAACACTATCAGGCATATGACGGTCAAGAGTATTATATGACCCTTTCACAACCCAATTCTTATCCTGCCACTTAATAATCGTACTGCTTTTTTCGTAATCATTATATTTTCTATAGCGAGTAGAATTTTTAGCATCTTTCAGTTGCTGTTTTTTCTTCTCTATCAACTCTTTATTATTAAGAACTCCCTGATTTGTATCAGGATCAAACTGTGATACATAATGATTTATATTCTCCTTAGCAGCACTGTCAGCATAATCCTGTGTCATCTGCTCTTTCATTTCCGGAGTAATAAAACCTGGAGCATCTTCCGAACCATTCCAGTCTTTTACCGCACCTTCCATCCAGTTAAAATCATCATATTGACCAGTAGCTAAATATTTATCCATCAACCCTTGGTCAATAAATTTATCCTCTAAAATTCCCAAATTATTTTTCAGCTTATCTTCAGCATAATTCATACTATTGGAATTAATCGCATCCGTCAGACTGCTGCCGCTGCCTACTTCGCCTTTAACATAGCTCTCCCAAGCGTCGCTGTTGTTTTTATAATAGTCTATCTGTTCCTGCGACAAATCAATAATATTATTTTTAGTAACAATATCTATATTGCCGCTGTTAAAATTATCTATATAATTTTGTGCATCCTTAATTTCTTTTTCATATTGCGGAATCTGCCTTTGTGCAGCATAGTTGTTGTATTTGAAATCACCATCACTGGATTCGTAGTTTGTACCAACCATCAAAGTACCGCTGCCCATAGGAGTTGTTACTTCCAAAGAACCGCGTTTACCACCGTAAGATGATTTACCAATCTCTAAGTTCACATTAGTTTCTTCCGGCTTTTTAGTAACAATATTAATAACACCGCCCATAAAAGTACCGCCGAAACGGCTGGGAATATAACCACGATAAACTTCTACCCTTTCGACATTTTTAATGGGTATTGTTGATAAATCTACCGCACTGTCACCGCCTAAGTTAGCTAAGACACCATCAATAAATACGCCTACCTGCGCCGCAGTAGAACCACGCATTGTCACTGTCGTATATTGACCTTTGCCGTTAACTTCACGTACATGCACACCAGGAACGGTTAAAAGCAAATCCGGCAAAGTTTTCTGCTCACCTTTAAAATCATCTGGTCGAACTACATTAACTGTACCAGGTGACAGCTTACTCTCCCAATCAGGACGTTTAGCTTCTACCGTCATGCTTCCAAGGTCAAAATCCATAGACGTATCTGCTTCCTGTGCTTCTGCACCTTCTGCATAAACCATCCCTGAAACACAGCAGCCTAAAGAAATCCCGACAGCAAAAGCAAGAGATTTTCCAACACCATCAAATTTCACGCAAACCTTCCTCCTTATCGAAACATTAATTATTAACGCTAAAAACTTAAATAATGCTCAGATAACACATTATCTAACTCATTTAAGTTTACAATAGTTTCTTTTCGCTAACTTTTGCAGTTATTACTTCCCTCTTTCTATCTATTGAGTATACTTCTTTTTTTTTTTTTTTTTTGCAATAGCGTTCAATATATTATTACAATCATTTTTACATTTTGAATTGCTTTTCAGTTATATTTATCTCTAATTTGTATCTATTCTCAAAAACCTTTATATAAAACATCCCAAGTCCGAACAATTTATCCCTAAATTTCACAAAAAAGTACTTGCAATTTTTCTTACTATCTGTTATAATTTCTATTGTTCTGATGAGCTTGCTCATAAAGAACTGAAACTCCGGGATGGTGTAATGGTAGCACAAGTGACTCTGGATCATTCGGTCTGGGTTCGAGTCCTAGTCCCGGAGCCAAATGGCGCTATGGTCAAGCGGCTAAGACGTCGCCCTCTCAAGGCGAAATCAAGGGTTCGATTCCCTTTAGCGCTGCCAAAAGAAATTAAAGGAAACTGATAATCAGTTTCCTTTTTTTATTTTATATAAAATTACATAGTACACTCTATAAAAATCAAAAGAAAATCACTGATAAAATCACCTAACTATGCTACAATATAAGATAGTTTTACAAGGAGGCTAAACAAATAATGCATCAATATTTATTTTTTATAGGTGATTTTCCCATACGTATGTATGGATTAATGCTTTGTACCGCGATATTTCTAGCCACTGGCACAGCATACTTCCTTGCCAAGCAGGACGGTCGTTGGCACCAACATGTTTTGGATATAGGAATTTATGGAGGATTTGCAGGTTTAATCGGCGGCAGACTTTGGGATGTATTCTTCTTTGATTGGGATTACTACAGTGAGCATCTCTTGGAAATTCCCTTTGTCTGGCAGGGTGGCATGGCAGTTCAAGGAGGAATGTTAGCAGGTATTATCGCTGGTATTGTTTATTGCAAACTTCATAACATTGATTGGTTAGCCTTCGCCGATATAGTTTCACCATCTCTACTCATTGGGCAATCTATAGGACGCATGGCAAATCTACTCAATGGAGATGCTTTCGGAACTCCTACAGGAGGTAATTTTGGTCTGCTTTACCCTGAAGGAACTTTAGCTTATAAAACTTACGGCGCTGTCCCCCTCTGGCCAGCAGAAGTTTGGGAAGGACAACTTGATATAGTCATTTTTGCTTTGCTGCTCTTATTCCGCACAACTAAGCACGCACGCGGTCAGGCTCTTTGTATGTATGCTATGCTCTATTCTGTAGTTCGTTTCTTTTTAGAAATGCTGCGCGGCGATTACGCTGAACCTTGGCTTTTAGGTTTAAAATCAGCGCAAGCTACAAGTTTAGGATTCTTTATTTTTGCTTTAGCCTGCTTCATTTACTGTGGCTGGATGGAAAAGCAAAAATCTTTAGCCGCTGTAAATAAAACTAAAGTAAAAAAGCAAAAAAAATATTGACAAACAGCAGAGTTTTCGTTATAATATTTTTGTTGCTTGAAACAAGTAACCTAATGACTCCATAGCTCAGCTGGATAGAGCGTTTGACTACGAATCAAAAGGTCGCAGGTTCGAATCCTGCTGGGGTCACCACTACAAAAGCAAGGCTTTGCATCGTGCAGAGCCTTTTTTATTTTGCCAATCACTGAATATACTTGAAAAAGATTGACAAAACACATCGTTTTTGCTAGAATTATTATGTTCTTCTTATTGAAGATAATCACATATTGCGGACAGGTTCCCGAGTGGCTAAAGGGAGCAGACTGTAAATCTGCCGGCTCTGCCTTCGTTGGTTCGAATCCAACCCTGTCCACCATTTCATATCGCGGGGTGGAGCAGTTGGTAGCTCGTCGGGCTCATAACCCGAAGGCCGCAGGTTCAAGTCCTGTCCCCGCAACCAAATTATGCTGATGTGCTGGTGTAGCTCAGTCGGCAGAGCGTATCCTTGGTAAGGATAAGGTCACCAGTTCAATC
>CAZQQK010000017.1:0-23603 GCA_964595445.1 uncultured Phascolarctobacterium sp. | reverse complement strand
TCTCTTATCTTGCTTGCCCTTGAAAGGGAAATATAGAAACATAAGATTCTATTATTTTATTCGCAAACACCACAGCGTTTGCAGTTATCAAAACACATAGGAGTATATTTGCCTTTATTGCTGCGTTCCAATTCAGCAGCAAGATATTCCTCTTTAACACCTATATCAATATGCGACCAAGACAAAGCCTGTCCAACAATCAGCTTTCTTCCTGCTAGAGTTTCTGCATCTATACCTTGAGCTTTCAGTACCTGCTTAAGAGCCAAACCACTTTCATGTGCTTCTAATAAAGCTTCGCCTATACGTCTATCACCTCGTGATAATATAGATTGAATAACTGTTTCCTTTAAAGATTCAGTAATAAGCTTTATATGCTTAACTTTTTTTAAGCCATCACCCAATATTTTAAAACGTCGTTTTAAAGTTCGCACATCACACAATGGCTCCCATTGATAAGGAGTAAATGGTTTTGGTACAAACCCATTTACAGAAATTACTAATTCGCCTTTATTACCTACGGAATCCATTTTTACACGTATACGCTTAATCATAGCTATAGTTTCGATAATATCGTCATCTTCTTCACCTGGCAAGCCAATCATATAATATAATTTTATATTACGCATACCTGCACCAGCCGCAAGTTCAATAGAACTATAAATATGCTCTTCAGTAATGCCCTTATTTATCGCAGCTCTTAAGCGTTCACTGCCAGCTTCCGGAGCAACAGTCATTGTTCGTTGACCGCTTTTTGCAAGTGCCTGAGCAATTTGCTCAGTAAGCATATCTGCACGCATACTTGCAACAGAAAAAGGTATATTATGTTCCAGCAAAAATTTTGTCAGTTCTGCCATTTGCGGATGATCTGAAACTGCTGCACCCATAAGACCTACTTTTTTTGTACGCTCCGGTCGTTTTGCAATATCATCCAATATAGCAGACAAGGAACGCGGACGCGGTTTTCGGAAACAGTATCCTGCCATACAAAAACGACAATGACGACCACATCCACGAGCAACTTCTACTATATACATATCTTCAAACTCAGTACCACTGGTTACAATAGCAGACGTATGAGGATAATCATCAATATTGCGTACCCACTGCCGCTCAATTCGTAAAGGAACATCCGCTTGAGCATCAAGACTTATAAAATTTCCGTTTTCATCATACTTATCTTTATAAAATGAAGGCACATAAACACCTGGTAACTGTGCTAATGCATATAAACGCTCATCTTTACTTTTTTCACTATAAATTGTGTCTAAAATCTTTTGAACAGTTTCTTCGCCTTCACCAATGACAAAAGCATCTGCTACATATGCTAATGGTTCTGGATTAAAGGTAGCACAAGGCCCACCGATAATCACTAATGGCTCACGCTGATTACGCTCTGCTGCTCTCAGCTTGATATGCCCTAAATCAAGAATTGTCAGCAAATTGTCATAATCCATTTCAAATGACAACATTACAAAAATCACTGAAAAATCAGCTAACGGTCTTTGATTTTCTATACTCAAAAGAGGTGTTTTGCTTTTTAAATGCTCTTGCTGCATTTTCTTATCTGGCAAAAAGAAACGCTCACAGGCACTGTCGTCACGTGCATTAATTAACTGATATAAAATATGCATACCAAGATTAGACATTCCTAAGTGATATACATTAGGATAAACAAAGGCTATAGGATGCCGCAGTCCTGGAGGGTATACCTGCACTCCCCATTCACTTTCTCTTATTTCTTTTAGATTATTTTTTATTATCCAAGACAAATTATTTCTCTCTCTTTTATTTATTTTTCTCTGCCAGCTTTTTTTCAAACAAATCGATAATAGATTTTAGAACCTTTAGTCTGGCATAATACTTATTATTACCTTCAACGATAATCCATGGTGCATAAGATGTATCTGTCCGCACAAGCATTTCATTAACTGCATCCTCATAATCATCCCATTTATCCCGATTACGCCAATCCTCATCTGTAATCTTCCACTGTTTATTGGGATCATTCTGACGCTCATTAAACCGCTTTAACTGTTCATCTTTATCTATTTGTAACCAAAATTTAGCAATAACCATGCCATGTTCTGCCCACTGTGCTTCCATATCTTTAATTTCATCATAAGCACGCTGCCATTCTTCTGGTTTGGCAAATCCTTCAATACGCTCCACCATAACTCTTCCATACCATGTTCTGTCAAAAATTTTGATACAACCTGGCTGAGGCAGGTTTACCCAAAAGCGCCACTGATAATGAAACTGCTTTTCTACAATATTAGGTGCAGCTACAGGATGCACATTAAAACCCAATGGATCTAATGCCGCAGTCAATCTTCTGATTGCTCCTCCCTTGCCAGCCGCATCCCACCCCTCAAAACCTATAACAGTAGGAATTCGTTCTTTAAACATATCTATCTGTAATTGTGCTAACTTTTTCTGATATTTATCCAGTTTTTCTTTATATTCCTCTTTGCTCAGTTCCTTATTTGGATTAATTTTACCCAAAACATCATAGCCTGTTTGTGCATATCCAACCTCACATTGATTAGAAGTATTACAACAGTTTACAGCATTTTCTACTGTTTCCACAATTGTCCGAAAAATCTCAAGACGCGCATTACGAGAATCATCTGCTGCAACAAGATGCCACGGTGCATTTACCTTATCTGTAGCTTCAAGCATTTTTTCATAACGCTCGAAAAACTTATCATAATCATCACTTTCATCAATGGCACAGCTAAGATCACGCCATGCCTTTCCAAGCGTTTTTACATTCTTTTCAATATTCTTCTTTTGCTGCGAAGGTGATAAATGCAGAAAAAACTTTAATATCATATAATGATCGTCAGTAAGCATCTTTTCGAAATTATTAATATGCTCAAAAGAGATATTTAAACATTTTTTGCATTGCTCGTCCTTATTATTCAATTCGTTAGCATTTTTCAAATAATACCAACTGCGATGGTATACAGCCATATGACCTAATGCAGGCAAATGCTTCCAAAAAAAACTGAAAAATGGTTGTTTCTGTAAGTCTTCCGCCATACACACAGTAGAATAGACATTAAAACCTCGTGCATCCATTTGCTGCATCATTTCATTAATTATGATACTACGACGTGCACCGCGCCAACCTTCAAAAACAATTATAATTGGTTTTTTTGCGTCACGAGCTAATCTCTGTGCTTTACCAAGACGTTCACCCAAAGATTCCATCTCTAAACTGTAATCTTCTTTGGATACTTTTTTACTCAAATCCAACTTTTCCAGCATTTAAGCCAACTCCTCTTAGTCCTCACCATATTGTTTATAAGCCCGCGGCTTATCCAATATCTGTGACATAACAAATCCATTAACAAGCTTTTTATGCTTTAAGCATACACGCACCGTTTTTTCAGCTTTTTGTTTTTTTGCATAACGTGCACTAAACTCCGCTGCCGCAGCATTCATCTTTTCTTCATTATAACTGTAGTCACCGTGTGGATCATAATAAACTTTTCCCTTATCATGCATAAACGGTTCACCATCATAATGGATTTTACCACTATCTTTAAATTTTCGTTCTGATTCATCAACCTCAGAAGAAGATTTTTTAGGCAAAATATAATAATCAATTTTTAGATCGTCATTATTTTCTGCTTGCTTTTTTTTCTTCAGCTTACGCTCAAATTTTTGTGCCAAATCTTCATAATCTTCATAATCTTCGTCATCGTAGTCTTCGTCTTCGTAATCTTCGTCTTCGTAATCTACCGGATCAGAAGACTTAGGCTGACGCTGTTTTTTTCCTAAAATTGTCTGCAATATGCCACGGAAAATCATAGCAGTAATAAAAAGCGGTATTATTTTATCTATAAAATCACTCATAACAGTGACCTCTTTTACTTACTTCCATCAAATAAATTTTCATCCTCCGGCCCTACTTCAGCAATAGTTCGACGCATTTGTGTATCTGCCTGAATATTATTCATACGATAATAATCCATTACACCCAAATGACCTTTCTCTAAAGCTTCTGCCATTGCGGTAGGTACCTTAGCCTGTGCCTCAACCACTTTAGCCTTCATTTCCTGAGTATAAGCTTTCATTTCCTGCTCCTTAGCTACAGCCATTGCACGACGTTCTTCCGCACGAGCCTGTGCAATACGTTTATCAGCCTCTGCCTGATCTGTCATAAGTGCAGCACCAATATTACGTCCTACATCTACATCAGCAATATCTATGGATAAAATTTCAAATGCAGTACCTGCATCTAAGCCCTTATCTAAAACTGTCTTAGAAATATAATCTGGATTCTCTAAAACCTTACTATGATCAGTGCTAGAGCCAACGTTAGTAACTATACCCTCACCTACACGAGCAATAATAGTTGCTTCACCTGCACCGCCTACCAAACGATCAATATTTGCACGTACTGTAACACGTGCTTTAACCTTTAGTTCTATACCATCTTTAGCTACAGCACTAACTACTGGTGTTTCAATAACCTCGGGATTAACACTCATCTGTACAGCTTCTAATACATTACGTCCAGCCAAATCGATGGCACAGCCACGCTCAAAACTTAAATCAATCTGTGCACGATGAGCGGCAATCAAAGCATCAATCACCCTGTCAACATTACCTCCTGCAAGATGATGTGCCTCTAATTGGTTAACATTTACATCGAGCCCTGCCTTATTGGCTTTAATCAACGGCAACACTATTTGTGATGCAGGAACGCGACGCAGACGCATACCTATAAGATTAAAAATACCAACATTAACACCAGCAGCAATCGCAGAAATCCACAAACCCAATGGTACAAAATTCAAAAACAAGGCAACTGCAATAATTGCCAAAACAAACATAAAACCACTGCCTAAAACTAGACCAAATAAAGTATCCATAAAATCACTCCTTAATTTTTTCTACAAAAATTTTATTTCCCTCTACTTTGACAACTATTATCAGAGAATCTTTTTCAATGTAATCACCTAAACTGCTCACATCAAAACGCTTTTCACCAATCAATACGGTTCCAGCAGGACGCAGCTTAGTCAACGTCTTCCCTTCCTTGCCAAGTAAAAGTGAAAAATCATCACTGCCAATATAACCCTCACTGTTATGCTGGCGAGTCCACAGTACTAAAGGATTATATTGGCTTTCTTTTGGTATATACAGACATAAGCATACCAGCACTAAAGCCAACAGCAAATAAATTCCCAGCAGAACTAAAATGGCAGTCAAGCCGCCGCCCATTGCATAAAAACCACCGATAGTAAGAGAAATCATACCGCTTACGCCAAAAATGCCAAAACCTGGGACAATAAGCTCAAACAGCAGTAAAACAACCCCCGCTAATAAGAAATAAAATTCTACCGGCACAGCTGCACCTCCTTAAATACTCTTTATTTATAGTATAACAGACTACACAGAAAGCGTAAAACATTTTTTGTGATATAAAAGCAAACAATCTCTTATAATAACCAAAAAGTTATTCTATCAAGGATATTTTATATTAAATGTTGATTCTGCTTTATTAAATTTCTTAAGTTATGTACGTAATTTCTAAAAACATTAGCTTTTTCTATTACTTACTTCTTTTAATCAAAAGTATTTATAACATAAAAACCGACTTCCTAAATTTAGATTTTTACTCTAAACTTTAGAAAATCGGTTTAAGCATATCGTGATTAACTAACTTTATTAAAAGAGATTACTTAATTTGTTAATTCATTTTTCATAACAAACATAACCCATTGTGCAATATTCGTTGAATGATCAGCTATTCTTTCTACATATTTTGCAATCATCAAATAATCCACATATTGCGGAACATATTGAGGTTTTTTCTGCATATTTGTTGTAAGCTGTTGACGCATTTCTACAAAATAATTATCAACTTCATCATCTGTTGAAATAACTTTTTGTGCTAACTCTAAATCGTTTTCACTAATTGCAGTAATGCTGTCATAAACCATTCCACGCATAACCTGCAACATTTTCATAAAATTCTCTGGCAAAGGCACCGATTCTTTTTCTATAAGCTTCAAGGTATATTGGCTTATATCACTGCAATGATCTGCGATTCTCTCCATATCTCCAACAAGTTTAAGGCAGCTGGCAATTTCTCGCCAATCTTTGGCAACAGGAGTTTGTGTAAGTACTAATTCTAAACACTGCTTTTCTATATTTACTTCACTATTATCAAAATTATCATCTTCTGCAATAATCTGTTGTGCTAAAGCTGCATCTCTGTTTTGCAGATTATCAATGACTTTATCTAAGGTTTCTTCCAAATTTACGCCCATTACACGCACGCTGTTCAAAAGCATATTCATTTCTTCATTAAATTTATTACGTGCCATATTATGCTCCTTTAAAATAATCAAGTTTATAAAAAAATTTTGATTTTATAATTTTTAGCCAAAACGTCCTGTTATATATTCTTCTGTTTTTATATTAACCGGATTTGCAAACAGCTGCTTGGTTTCGCTAAACTCAATAAGCTCTCCCAGTAAAAAGAAAGCAGTTTTATCTGAAATACGTGCTGCCTGCTGCATATTATGTGTAACAATAATAATTGTATAATCTTTCTTCAACTCCAAAGCAAGATCCTCTATTTTCATTGTAGAAATCGGATCAAGTGCACTTGTAGGTTCATCCATCAAGATAACCTCTGGCTGCACAGCCAATGTTCGTGCAATACACAAACGCTGTTGCTGACCTCCGCTTAAACCAAGTGCACTCTTATTTAATCTATCCTTTAGTTCATCCCAAATAGCTGCCTGACGTAGGCTGCGTTCAACAATTTCGTCCAAAGTACTTTTCTTAGTAATACCATGAATACGCGGTCCATATGCCACATTATCATATATACTTTTAGGAAACGGATTAGGCTGCTGAAATACCATACCTACACGATGACGCAGACTTATAGGATCTATTTCTTTAAAAATGTCTTTGCCATCAAGTGCAATGCTTCCTTCAATCCTAACTCCTTCTTCGAGATCATTCATACGATTCAGTGTTTTTAAAAAAGTAGATTTACCGCAACCGGAAGGCCCAATAAGTGCGGTAATCTCTTTTTCTTTGATATCTAAATTAACCTTTTTTAATGCTTGAAACTGATTGTAATATAAATCCAGCTCCTGCACCAAAAATTTAGTAACAGCATTATTTGATATCATTTTTTACTTCCTCCAGTTTTTTTATCTAAATGCCTGCTTAAGTAACGTGCTCCCATGCTAAATGATAAAACTAACAGCATTAAAATAGCCGACGAAAGATTTGCCATCTGTGCAGCATTAGCTGCTAAAGCTTCAGTACGGGATGCCCAAATATGCAATGCCAAAGTTTCACCAGGTCTAAATGGATTTAAAGGGCAAACAGGTGATAATAAATTCCAATTATTCCAACTGATATCTGTACTCATTCCAGCAGTATAAAGTAAAGCCGCTGCCTCACCAAACCCACGCCCTGCTGCTAAAATAACCCCCGTCATAATTCGCGGCAGACAAGCAGGCAGCAATACATTATAAATAGTCTGCCACAACGTAGCCCCCATAGCTAAACTACCTTTTTTATAACCCGTAGGAAGTGACTTAAAAGCATCTTCCGTAACTGTCATAATCAGTGGAATACTTAATATAGAAACTGCCAAAGCACCAGAGAACAAATTCCACTGAGAACCCGTCATAACAATAAAAACCAAATATCCAAATAAACCTACAACAATTGAAGGTAACGAAGACATTGTTTCTATACACATTCTTAAAAACTTAGTGAATTTACCAGGACGTGCATATTCTGCCATGTAAATTCCTGCTGCAACTCCTAAAGGTACACTTACAAGCAATGATAAAAATACTAGATATATAGTATTAAAAAATAAGTTACCAATGCCGCCGCCCTCAAAAGAAATCAGTTCCCAGCTAAAATCTTTAAAGCCATTTAAAATTACATAAAGGGCAAATGATATAAGTAATAAGATGAAAAATCCTGCTACACAATAAAAAACTATCGTCATAAATCTATCCATAATTTTTGCTTTCGTTAAGCCGTTCATGCTTGTTTGCCCCCTTTAGCTCCCAAATAATGGATAGTAAAAATGCACGCTAATGAAATAAAGAATAAAAGCAAAGCCATCGTCCATAAAGCAATGTTATACTCGCTTCCCTCCATAGCACCGCCCATATCAGCAGCAATCGCTGCTGTTAAATTATTTGTTGGTGATAAAATTGACGTTGGAAAAGCACGCATTTTTCCTATAACCATAGCAACAGCTAAAGCTTCACCAAAAGCACGTGCCAGACCAAGAATAATAGCAGTCATTAAACCAGTAACTGCTGCTGGTACAACAACCTTAGCTATAGTCTGCCATCTTGTTGCTCCTAAACCATAGGAAGCTGCTCGATAACTTTTGGGAATACTTCGTAAAGCATCAGCAGCTAAACTGGTAATCGTTGGAAAAATCATAACAGCCAGAACTATACTCGCCGCAAGTACAGAAAAACCAACTCGTAAATTAAAAATATCTTTTATCAAAGGTACTAAAATAGTTAAGCCAATCCATCCATAAACAACAGAAGGAATACCTACAAATATTTCCACAGCCGGCTGTACAAAACGTTTTCCTAATTCCGGTGATATTTCCGTCATAAATATTGCTGTTGCTAAACTAAATGGAGTTGCAATAGTTAAAGCTAAAGCACAAGTAACTACAGAACCAAAAATAAAAATTGCTGCACCTACAGCTCCACCTCCTTCAGAAGTATCACTAGGCGCCCAATCTGCCGAAAAAAGAAATTCTCCTATACTATGATTATATGTAGTAAAAGTTCCTACACCTTTATAACATAAAAAAGCACCAATAGCTAAAGTTAAAATTATCAAAAGTAAACCACAGCCTGTAATTATATAACGCCATAATATATCCTGACGATAGGCATTTGTAGTAACCTGTTGCATAAACTTTCTCCTCTAAATAATCTCAGTAATCAATGTGAACTTTCTAATATTTAAGGCCATGCAGCAGCTCGCAACTAGTTAATACTCCAGTTTCTGCCATGCACAGCCTTATTTTTTAATATCTATATTCTGGTACTTATGAGAAGTTAGGTAAAGCACCTATACAGGTTGCCTTCCTGCTTCTCTGTTGATAAAATCATATTTTTTAATTCATATAAAACAAACTGCCTAGGAAATATTTTGTACTGCTACTACATACAATTTAACGTTTAACCTGCATCTTTGCAGTAACACCATATCCTTTAGCCTCTATATCTTTGCCATATTCTTCTGACATTATGAAGTCCAAGAAAGCTTTTACGGCACCAGTTGCCTCGCCTTTAGTATACATGTGTTCATAACCCCATACAGGATATTTTCCGTTATAAGTATTTTCTAAAGTAGGTTCAGCACCATCTATAGCAACAGTAGCAACATCTTTATTATTTACAAGATAAGAAAGTGCTACATAACCAATTGCACCTTTATTATCCTTTACACTTTGTAAAAGAGTACCAGAATCATCAGTTTCTAAAGATTTATTTGTTGCTTCTTTAGCTCCATTAAGAGCAAATTCTTGGAAAAGAGCTCGTGTACCGCTGGTAGCAGGACGAGTAATTAAAACAATAGGTTCATCAGGGCCGCCAACATCTTTCCAATTAGTTACCTTTGCTGTAAAAATATCAGTTAATTGTGCTTTACTTAAACTTTTTACTTTTGTTGCAAGATCTTTATTAATTACTGGAGCCATAGTTACAACACATACTTTGTGATCAACAAGTCCTTTAGCAATTTCCGGTTTTAATTTACTTTCAGCAGGTACATCAGAATTACCAATATTTACACTGCCATCAGCAACCTGTTTTAAGCCAGTACCACTGCCGCCACCGTTAAGTGTAATAGAAACGTCTGGATTTTTAGCTTTAAATTTAGCAGCTGCATCTTTTGCCAGCGGCAGTAATGCAGAAGAACCACTGCCAGTCACACTGCCGGTAATCTTAGCACCAGAAGTATTCTTATCAGCAGCTTTGTTATCGCTGCCACATCCCAGAGCACCCAGGGCAACCATAGCAGCTAAGCCTAAACATGCAACTTTTTTCAACTTCATTTTTATTTTCCTCCTTCAACCATCTTTGTGGTTTCTAGGATTAGTATAAAATATAATTGTTAAAGGAGTATTATGCAGATGTTAAGGCTATGTAAAATAATTTTTCTTTTAACGTATAAAAAAAGTGCAGCAGTTATTCAAAACCGCTGCACTTTTTTTGCTTATTTAAAGATAATATAATATTTTACTTTAACACACATTCAACAATTAATTATTTGCCAGTTCTGCCACGTTTTGTGAACGGCATATCTTTGGCACATAACGGACAAGTTTCAGGTTCATAGGTTTCAACATTCAAATGCAGTAAAGCCTCAGTTCGTACACCAAAATCTACTTTACCACCACTGCGGTCTACTAATAAGCCTACACCAACAAGTTCACCGCCATGCTCTTTAACGACTTCCATAACCTCTTTAACACTGCCGCCAGTAGTAACAATATCCTCAACAACAAGAACACGTGTTCCAGCAGGAATTTGAAAACCACGACGCAATGTCATTTTACCATTTTCACGTTCAGTAAAAATAGCACGTGTACCTAAAGCCTTACCAACTTCATGTGCTAACAAAATGCCGCCAGTCATAGGTCCTACAACAAGCTCAACCTTGTCATCTGCATAACGACGTGCAATTTCCTGACATAAGCGTTCAGTATACTTAGGATGTTGTAGCACATTAAATTTTTCAACATACATAGGACTGTGCAGACCACTGGTCAGCAAAAAATGTCCATGCAGTACTGCTTCAGTTTCCTCAAGCATTTTCATAACATCTTTTTCATCTAAAACTGTCATTTAGCTTTACACTCCTTTGATTTCATCTACAATAGTCATTGCTGCAACTTGTCTATTCTCAGCCTTAGTAACAGGTCTGCCTACAACAATATGACTTGATCCATTTTTTAGAGCTCCAGCTGGCGTAGCTACACGCTTTTGATCGTTTAAATCACTTCCAGCAGGACGAACACCAGGCGTAACAATCAAAAAGTCTTCACCACAAGCTTCACGAATAGCTGCTGCCTCTTGCGGTGAAGCAACTACGCCATCCATTCCTGCATCTTTCGCCAATTTTGCAAGACTGATAACCTGCTCTGCAATTGTATTTTTATAGTTCAAATCAACAAATTGCTCATTATCCATGCTGGTAAGAATTGTAACAGCTATCAGTTTCGGTGCTGGACGACCAGCTTTATCAGCAGCCTCATGTACAGCTTTTACCGCTTCTGCCATCATTTTTTTGCCGCCTACTGCATGCACATTCATCATATCTGCACCAAGATCACTAAGTACAGTCAAAGCATGTGCCACAGTATTAGGTATGTCCTGAAGTTTTAAATCTAAAAAAACGTGCTTTCCCTGCGTTTTTAAGAATCTGATAATTTCACTGCCAACAGCATAGTAAAGCTCCATGCCTACTTTATAATAACTAACTGCTTCACCTAGTTCAATTACACAGGCTTTAGCTTGTTCTAAAGTTGGAAAGTCAAGAGCCACAATCAATCTATCATCATGCTGCATATAATCAACTCCTATCCTATCATCTGGTTTATAGCAAGGTCATTCTTATCTGCAACAAAAGCTCACAATATTACAATCTCTGCTGATAAATAACTATCTAACCTTTGTAAAAAGAGGCATTGACTGCTTACCTTTAGGTAAAGCTGCACCAACAATCTCTGTAATATTTTGCAGTTTGTGTCTGTCAAGATAAGATAACATACCAAGCGCAATTTTTTCTGCTATATCAGGCTGAATAAAATTTGCAGTTCCCACAGCCACAGCACTGGCTCCTGCAAGCATGAACTCAATCGCATCTTCAGCACACATTATTCCACCCATACCGATAATAGGAATATGCACAGCCTGTGCTACTTGGTAAACTAAACGCACTGCTACAGGACGGATGCAAGGCCCGCTAAGGCCACCGGTAACATTTCCCAAAACAGGACGTCGACGTTCTATATCTATCTTTGTCCCTAAAAGGGTATTTATCATAGAAATTGCATCAGCACCAGCTGCCTCAACAGCCCTTGCCATAAGTACAATATCTGTAACATTCGGTGAAAGCTTAGCTATTACCATTTTACTGGTATTAGCCTTTACTTCACGTACCACTGCTGCTGCTGCTTCCGGTACTGTTCCAAAAACAATACCGCCTTCTTTTACATTAGGACAAGAAATATTGATTTCTACAGCATCAACTCCATCAACATCCAACTTTTTTGCAACTGCACCATATTCCTCCGGTGTATGTCCGTATATATTAACTATAACAGGTACATTATATTTTTGCAGCTGCGGCAGCGTTTTCTGTAAGAAATAATCACTGCCAGGATTTTCTAAGCCAATACAGTTAAGCATACCAGAAGGTGTTTCTACAGCACGTTGACCTTTATTGCCTGCTGCCGGCTCCAAGGATGTTCCTTTTACTGTAACAGCACCAATTTTTTCCAAATCGAGAAAATCGGTAAATTCCAAACCAAAGCCAAAGGTACCTGAGCCAGTAGTAACAGGCGTTGCCATATACAACCCAGCAATATCAACTGCCAGTCGTCCATCATACAATAATGACTTTACCATTCGCCTACCTCCTCAGCCCAAAATACTGGTCCATCCTTGCAAACCTTAATTCTTTTGCCAATGCCTTCACAGGCACAGGACAAACAAGCACCCAATCCACAAGCCATATATTTTTCCAAGGATACCTGACATTTAACATCTGCTTCCACACAAGCAGCAGCAACAGCACGCATCATAGGCACTGGACCGCAGACATAAACACAGTCATATCCGCCTTCTGTCAACAAATGCGGCAACAGTGCCATAACCGTTCCCTTTATACCAGCACTGCCATCATCTGTCGTCAAATAAACATTTTTGCACAAACCATTATAAAGTTTCGTCCAAAAAAGTTCTTCTTTTGTACGTCCGCCCATAAGAATATCACTTACATTACTGCCAAATCCCTCTGCTAAAAAAAGCAGTGGTGCCAAGCCTAAGCCGCCGCCTACCAGCAACGGCTTTTTAGCACTCATATCAAATCCATGACCTAACGGCCCTACTATACTGAGTTCATTCCCAGTACAAACTTCTGCAAGAATATGCGTAGCCTCGCCAATAATGCGATAAATCATTGTAAAATATCCCTGCACCTTATTTACACCAGCTACACCAAATGGTCTGCGAAGCAAAGGAGCAGTATTTCTGCATACCTGTACATTAACAAATTGTCCCGGTACTGCCTGATTAGCTATTTCTGGCGCATAAACATCTATTAACTTTGTAGTACTGTTTAAAACCCGTTGTCCAATTACTCTAGCATTAGCAATAGTCTTAGGCATAATCAGTCCTCCCAGGTAAGATCCTGCAAGGCAATAACACTTACCACACGGCGACGGCGCATAGCGCTCATAACTCTCTGCAATTCACGTGCAGTATCCATAGAAGTCAGGCAGGCAATAGCGTGTTCTACTGTAGAACGACGAATTTTAAAACCATCACGCTCCGCATCACGACCATGATTAGTAGTATTAATAACCATACCAATACGTCCGGATTTAATATCATCTAAAATATTAGGATGTCCTTCACTTACTTTGGTCGCTACGCTGACATTAACTCCATGTTCCTTAAGATATTCGGCTGTACCACCAGTAGCTGTAACAATATAACCCAAATCTTCAAAGCCTTTAGCAATCTCTACCGCTTCTGGTTTATCCATATCTGCAACAGTAACGAGGATAGCACCTTCATGCGGCACATTAATACCAGCAGCAGTGCAAGCTTTGTATAAAGCACGGCTGTACTGATAATCACAAGCCATAACTTCACCAGTAGATTTCATTTCAGGTCCTAAGGTAATATCTACATTACTCATTTTATTAAAGCTGAATACAGGTGCTTTAACAGCATAATAATCGGGGAAAAGACGCAGACCAGGCTTAAAGCCTTGCTTACGCAGCGATTCACCCATTGCACACTTAGTAGCAACATCTACCATAGGTACGCCAGTTACCTTACTAAGGAACGGTACAGTCCTGGAGGAACGCGGATTAACTTCAATAACATAAACGTGTTCATCACGAACAATGTACTGAATATTAATCATACCTTTTACTTCTAATCCCAAAGCCATCTTATTAGTATAGCTGATAATAGTACGAATTACACCTTCAGACAGACTGCGCGGCGGATAAACAGCAATGGAGTCACCGCTGTGTACACCAGCACGCTCAACGTGTTCCATTATACCAGGAATCAAAACTTCTTTACCGTCACAGATAGCATCAACCTCTACCTCTGTTCCTTGTAAATAATGGTCAACTAATACTGGATGTTCCGGAGATGCCTTTACAGCACTAGACATATAATGCTTAAGCTCATCGTCATTATAAACGATTTCCATAGCTCGCCCGCCTAATACATAAGAAGGACGAACCATTGTCGGATAACCAACATCATGAGCCGCTGCTAATGCACCTTCTGTATCAAATACAGTATGTCCTTTAGGACGAGGAATATCACAGCTAGTCAAAAGCTCATCAAAGCGTTCACGATCTTCTGCACGGTCAATGCTATCAACACTACTGCCTAAAATCTTCACACCTGCACGAGAAAGCGGACCTGCCAGATTGATAGCCGTTTGACCGCCAAACTGTACAATAACACCCTCAGGTTTTTCTTTATCAATAACATTAAGTACATCTTCAACAGTAAGCGGTTCAAAATACAGCTTATCAGCTATATCAAAGTCTGTAGAAACAGTTTCCGGATTATTATTAATGATAATGGTTTCATAACCCATTTCTTTAAGCGCCCACACACAATGTACAGAACAATAGTCAAACTCTACGCCCTGACCAATACGAATAGGGCCAGAACCCAAAACAACTACTTTCTTCTTATCGCTTACCTTTACTTCATCTTCCGTTTCATAGCAAGAGTAATAATACGGAGTAGCAGCTTCAAATTCAGCAGCACAGGTATCAACCATCTTATATGTAGGAAGAATACCATTAACCTTACGCAGTTCACGAATTTCAAATTCAGTCTTACCTACATATTTAGCAATAACAGCATCAGCAAAGCCCATTTTCTTAGCCTTACGCAACAGACTAGGAGTAAATTCATGTGTTGCCAGTGCTCTTTCCATTTTTATGATATTCTGGATTTTGAAAAGGAACCATTTATCTATCTTAGTAATGGCATTAATCTCATCAATCGCAATACCGCGACGCATAGCTTCTGCAACAACGAAACAACGCTCGTCATCTATCAGTTTAATACGTTCATGTATTTCTTCATCGCTTAATGCTTTCAATTCAGGCATTTCCAAATGGTTAAGACCAATTTCTAAACAACGCACAGCTTTAAGCATAGAAGCTTCCATACTGCGCTCAATTGCCATAACCTCACCAGTTGCTTTCATCTGTGTTCCTAAAGTACGGTCAGCTGTGACAAATTTATCAAAAGGCCAACGGGGGAACTTCAAAACAATATAATCTATTGTAGGTTCAAAGCAGGCTTTTGTCTTTTTTGTAACGGCATTTTCAATTTCATCTAAATTATAACCAACAGCAATTTTACTGGTAACCTTAGCAATAGGATAACCTGTAGCTTTAGAAGCCAAAGCAGAACTACGGCTTACACGAGGATTGACTTCAATTACATAATAATTTTCAGAATTAGGATCAAGTGCCAACTGTACATTGCATCCACCAACTACACCCAATTCACGCACAATATCAATGGAAGCCTGGCGCAGCAGCTGTACTTCTCTGTCGCTCAGAGTCTGTGCAGGAGCTACAACTATAGAATCACCAGTATGTACACCTACAGGATCAAGATTTTCCATTGAGCAGACAGTAATACAGTTATCAACCGCATCACGAATTACTTCAAATTCTATCTCTTTCCAACCAGCAATACTGCGTTCAATAAGACATTGACCTATAGGACTGTAACCCAGACCTTTTTGTACAATATCAATAAGTTCATCCTCATTATCTGCAATACCGCCGCCAGTACCACCCAAAGTGTACGCAGGTCGCACAATAAGAGGATAGCCAATTTTTTTGCCAAATTCACAAGCTGCCATTACTGTTTCAACGATAGTACTTTCAGGAATAGGCTGATTGATTTTTTCCATCGTCTCTTTGAACAGCTCACGATCCTCACCGCGTCTGATTGCTCTAATCTGAGTTCCTAAAAGGCGTACATTATACTCGCTTAAAATACCTTTTTCTTCCAACTTCATAGCCATGTTCAGACCAACCTGTCCGCCCAAAGTTGCCAACAAAGAATCAGGACGCTCACGTTTAATAACGCTTTCCAAAAATTCTAAATTTATAGGCTCAACATAAACACGGTCAGCGATATGAACATCTGTCATAATCGTAGCCGGATTACTGTTTACCAAAATAACCTCAAGACCTTCTTCTTTTAGGGCACGACAAGCTTGTGTTCCTGCATAGTCAAATTCAGCAGCCTGACCAATAATTATAGGGCCGGAACCGATGACAAGTACCCTTTTTATATTACTAAGTTTCGGCATAATTAACGACCCTCCATCATATCAACAAAACGTTTAAACAAATACTCATGATCTCCAGGCCCTGGACAAGCTTCTGGATGATATTGTACAGTAAAAGTAGGATGATTCTTGTACTCTAAACCTTCAACAGTTCCATCATTCATAGAAATATGAGTAATATTGATACCTTTGCCATCCAATGATTTTTCATCCACAGCATAACCATGATTCTGAGAACTGATATAGATACGTCCGCTGCTCAAATCTTTTACCGGTTGGTTAAAACCACGATGACCAAATTTCATTTTATAGGTATCTGCACCATTAGCCAATGCCATCAACTGATGACCTAAGCAGATACCAAAAATAGGCTTTCTGCCAATCAATTTCTTTATATTTTCAACAACATTGGGCAAATCCTTTGGATCACCAGGTCCATTAGACAGGAAAATACCATCAGGATTATAACGCAATATTTCTTCTGCATCAGTAGCTGCAGGAAACACAGTTAAATGAGCACCAAAGCTTACAAGATAATTAAGAATGTTACGCTTAATACCAAAATCTAAAACTGCAACATGAAGTTTTCCTTCACCCATAGTATAGATTTCAGGTGTGGAAACCTGTTCTACCTGATTATGAATTTCAGAGGTTTTCAAAAGTTCTGCAACTTCTTCGTCAGACATTTCAGCTGGAACAATTACACCCTGCAATACGCCATAATCACGTATTTTACGAGTAATTGCACGAGTATCAACTCCTACAAGAGTAGGAATATCCTGTTCATCAAGGAAACTTTCCAAACTTTGTTCACTGCGCCAGTTGCTTGGGCAGTCGCAAAGTTCGCCAATAACAAATCCTTGAAAATAACACTTAGGTCCTTGACTGAATAAAGGATTGCAGCCATAATTGCCAACCAGAGGATAGGTCATAACTACTATCTGGCTGCAAAAAGAAGGATCGGTCAATGTTTCCTGATAACCGCTCATACCAGTGGTGAACACAACTTCACCTACCGCATTGCGTTTACCATAAAGAGTTCCTTCATAAACACTACCATCTTTTAAAACTAATTTACCTTTTCTTAACGTTTTGTGCATACTACACCATCTCTCATTACAAAATTGCCATGCAGCATAGTGGCAACAGCCTTACCCTTACATGCTTTTCCTTCATATGGGGTGAACTTGCCGCGTGTATAAAATTTAGAACTGTCTACAGTCCATTCTTTATTTAAATCCATAATTGTTATATCAGCTGTACTGCCTTCTTTTAAAGTTCCTCCAGCCAAATTGAATATTTTTGCCGGTTCACAACTCATTTTACTAATAATAGTTTTTAAGTCAAATATATTTGTATGATATAAATCAGTCAGCATTACTGCCAAAGATGTTTCTAAACCACAGAAACCATTCGGAGCATAGCGGAATTCAACATCTTTTTCTTCCGGAGCATGCGGAGAATGGTCTGTTACTACAGCATCTACAGTACCATCAAGTACAGCCTCGCGCATCGCTTGAACATGATCTGCACTGCGCAAGGGTGGGTTTACACGTGTAGCAGGATTATAATCAGCACAGGCATCATCAGTCAGTGTCAAATGATGTACAGTTACTTCACTTGTTACATTAACACCCTTTTTCTTAGCCTGACGAATAATATCTATAGCACCTTTAGAAGCCACATGACAGATATGTATATGTGCTCCAGTATATTCGGCAATAATACAGTCACGCGCAACAGCAATATCTTCAGCAATAGCAGGTACACCAGGTACACCGATACGTGCAGAAACAAGACCTTCATGCATATATCCTTCAGCATCTAACTCAGGATCTACAGCATGCAGAATCAGCGGCTTATCAAAAGCAGTAATATATTTACCAGCCAATACCATCAAACGGGAACTTTTTACATAATGACCATCATCAGAAAAGCCTATAGCACCCTTTTCTGCCATATCACCCATCTCTGCTAATTCTTCTCCGTTTTCTCCTTTGCTTATAGCACCAATAACTTCAACATTAGCATAGCTTTCTTCACGGGCACGCTCTTTAATACCACTGACAATAATAGAAGTGTCAATTACTGGTTTAGTATTAGGCATACAAGCAACAGTCGTAACACCACCAGCAGCTGCTGCCATTGTTCCACTAATAATATCCTCTTTAGCTTCCAAACCAGGCTCACGCATATGTGTATGCAAATCAATCAATCCAGGAGCTACAACTAAACCAGTTGCATCATAAACTTCATCAGCAGACTCGTCAGCAGATACGCCTAAAGCTTTTATCTTGCCATCCTCTACAAGGATGTTCATTACTGCATCTATATTTTGACTGGGATCTACAACCCTGCCATTTTTAATCAACGTTTTCAATGTGTTTACCTCCTGTCAAAGTCAAGAATAAAAGTGCCATACGTACAGCTACACCATTTTGTACTTCTGTACGAATTGCAGCATTATCACAGTAACCAACTTCCCAGGAAATTTCCAAACCACGATTCATAGGACCGGGATGCAGTACAGTTACGTCCGGTTTAGCAAGTTTCAGGCGCTTCTCGTTAATACCAAAGATACGTGCATATTCACGCGGTGAAGGAAATAAACCTTTCTTTTGGCGTTCCAATTGAATACGCAAAATGTCAATAACATCAGCGTCCTCGATAGCTTCTTCCACACGTTTATGTACAGTTACTCCCAAAGAAGCAATATCATGTGGCAGCAGTGTCATAGGCCCAGCTACATGCACTTCAGCTCCCATTTTAGTCCAAGCAGCAATATTAGTACGAGCCACACGGCTATATAAAATATCACCTATAATAGCCATTTTTAGACCTTTTAGATCTTTTCCCTGCTCACGAATGGTAAACATATCGAGAAATCCCTGTGATGGATGCGCATGTGCACCATCACCAGCATTAATAATTACAGGATCAGCGACCTTGGCAGCATAAGCAGCAGCCCCCTCAATAGGATGACGCATTACAATTGCATCACACGCCATAGATTGTACAGTCAGAATAGTATCGCGCAGGCATTCACCTTTCACTACACTGGAAGAAGATGTCGTAATATTAACTACATCAGCCCCCAAATATTTACCGGCAAGCTCAAAGGATGTACGAGTACGGGTACTGGGTTCATAGAACAGATTAATAATGGACTTGCCACGCAATGAAGGTACCTTTTTGATATCCCTCTTCATAATCTTCTTCATTTCCTCAGCTGTTTTCAAAACCAGTTCAATTTCTTCTACACTGAGGCTTTCCAGATCCAGTATATCTCTGCCACCCAGAGATACATTTGATTTAGCCATTAGCTTTACCTCCTGATAATATAATTACATTAATAAATAAAAGCCTTCCTTACCCATGAGGGTACACGAAGGCTTATTCCGTCAATCAAAATAAAGATTAAACCTTGTAGTCTCACGGGACCATTTTAAAGGTGAAAATTGATTGTATATATTTTACACCCATGTGGTCTATACGTCAAATATTTCATGCATTTTTTTACAGGTAATTAATAACATTAAAGCTATAGCAGTCTACAGTATGATGTAGTATAATGAATACGATTAACTCAAATTGCTTAAATACAAAACGAAAGGAATATATATGCGCAATACAATTATTGATAATATGCGCGGTCTGTGTATGCTTGGCGTTATCGGCATCCATGTAGGCAGTCTTGCGCTTGCACCTGACAACTTTATTCTTTATCTTTTTTTAGAGATATTAAGTCGTTACAGTGTCCCTTCTTTCTTTTTTATTTCCGGTTATGGTCTAGTCTGCAATGACAAGGGTCTTTTAACCGGCAGTACACTGAATTATATTGACTTTATGAAGAAACGCCTGCGAGGAGCTGCTCTGCCTTACCTAAGCTGGTCACTGTTTTATATGCTGTATTTTTGGCTAATTTTACCTCCCGGATTTGTCAGTTGGGAACCTTTACATGTTGCTTTTGTACTCTTTTTCGGCTTAGGTTGTTACCATTTATATTTCATGGTTATCTTACTCTGGTTTTATGGCAGCTATCCTTTATGGCGAAACCTTCTGCGTATAATTATACACCATAATCTATCTTTTATGCTAGTCCTGTTATTTGTTTTTCAGCTTCTTTTTAACTGGTGGACAACCCATTCTAGTTTAAATACAGCCACCTGGAGCGTTCTGGCAAAAAATTTCTTCAATTATCGCCTTAACTATCTTCCTTTGCATTATCTGCTTATCTTTATAAGCGGTGGTCTGGCAGCTATATACTGGCAGCAATTATTAACCATATTACGCAAACATACTATAAGTATAGTTTTTATTTATATTACTGCTATTATATATGACGTTTATAGCTGCTATAATGCAATGTATAGTAAAGGCTATACATTAATTGACCTTGCCAATACTTATCATCAGCTAAGTCCGCAAGGACTATATTATACTATAGGTTCACTGCTGTTCTTTTGCCTAACACTAGATTTTCTCGAACGTAAAGCACCAAAAAGTATAATAGCTTCTTTATTTTTAAAAAATTTAACCTTACTTTCTTCTCATTCAATGCTGATATATTTTGTTCATCCACTATTGCTTGATTGGCTTACTAGTTTATATAATTATTTTGGCATCATTATGACTGTCAAAAAAGTTATTTTCTCTTATATTTTAATTGTATGCTGTTCGCTTTTATTAAGTTTAATGCTAAAATATATCTTCTCTCACTCAACTACTTTAAAACTTTTTTTCACTGGTAAATCATAAAACACAAAATATTATAAGTCATATAAAGAAAAAATAGGTAATATCTATAAGATATCACCTATTTTTTCTTTATATATTATGCAAATGATTGCTGATAATGTTACCATAAACTTGAGCTAAACCCCTATAGTTTGCAGCTATACTATAGTTCTATACTAAATCTAGTCTCATTTATAAGCTTTTATAATCATTGAATGTTTTACATTACAAGTAAATTTTATAAAAATAAACGTAAAATAAAAACTACAACAGCTCCTATAGCCGCAAAAACAATAAATGTCGGCAGTAAAAAGAAAAATACTGCTAAAATACCGCATAAAATCAGAAAAGTCATCAAAATACCGCTGCCACAACCAAAAGTATGTACATGCATATTAGGCGGTACAGTCTGATTTTTATTATAAGCATTATTGTTATATTCTTCATTATCCACTGACCTTGTATTAGTCCCCATATCTTCATCTATGGTTACGCCATCAAAGCTATCTCGTTCCTTAGGCGTTAAAACCTGTGCATCTACTTGAAAACGATAATGACAATACGGACACTCTATTGTTCCTTTATCAACTTCTCGACCACAAAAACCGCATTTCATTAACTTTTCCTCCTTTATTGCAGCAACATTAGCAATAACCCCTCTTCATTTATATACCGCGGATCATGCTTTTCCAATTTCAACGACTTATTTATCTCCCTTCCAGTACTATAAACAGAACCTTTAGGAACACCATAACACATTTCAGCAATCTGATCTATATTATAAGTATAAACTGCATTCAATGTAATAAAATTATATATAACCCCAGCAGCCCAAATTTCTGCTACACGAATATTTTCAGATATTTTTCCCGAATTCTTTAAATAATCACTCCACATCGTTTGTGCTAAACGAATATCATACACAGAAAAAGAATAACTGCTCATCATTTTCTCAATCAAATTAGTTACCTTATCATGTAAAAGCTTACTTGCTTTATAATTCACAATATGCGTATGATAATTAAACCCCTCCATACGCATATAGGAAGCATAAATAAGAGAAACATGCCTTAAAAAAACTGAATTTCGGCTGATAAAATCAGCCCAGCTCATCTCTCCCCCTCTACGTATTGCAAACCATTCCTTAGCATCGTTTAAAACTTTAAAAAATCGCTTACGCGAAGCATTATTCATCATAACTCCACGCAAAAAGTTCAGAACCATAGTATCATTGTAAAAAATATGTCCCATAAATATATAACCATCAGTTTCAGTATTTTCTTCAATAGGGAGGACTAACATATATTCTTCATCAGTCAATACATTTCTACAGAAAAACATTCCTTCAGGTGCTTTTTCTATAACTTCAAACAATACAAACTTAATTTGCAAAAGTTCCTGCAACACATCCCTGCTTACATTTTCTTTATGTAAAAATCCAGAGAGACAGCACTCATCATAAAAATGCTGCAAAGGAGTTTTATCGTCAGCAATCATATGATAATCAAACAAAAAATAATCCCAAAAAGTCTGTCTATATTCATCATTTTCTGATTTTTCGTTCATCTCCGTACTCAGCAAAATACCGCCATAAAGAAAATTAGCTCTTTCTATATCTCGCCTATACTTAGGAGCACGAAAAAAAGTCTGCATAGTTTCCAAGAGTCCCTGTAAGCGTTCACCTATATTAAGAAATACTTTTGCTGGCAAATCAGGAGTTGAATACAAATTATAGCGTTCATATTCTGGTAAAAACTTACCTTCATTATCTAACATCTTTACCTTATTATCTGCTAACAATTTAACCTTAGCCTCAACAGGAGCTTTATCTGTACTAATAATATGCTTTTTTTTCAAATAACTGTAAAATTCAGCCATTACATCTAAAAAATCACCAATATTATCTGATGTTGCTGTAAAATCAGATACATTACGACAGCACCAACCTACGCAATCTATAAAATTTTCCCGTGACATATCACCAAGAAAATTTTCTGAATTTCCTAAATAGATACATAATACTGTAATATAGTCCCATATTTTTAGCAGTCTGGATTCACTTGTTCCCTGCCATATTTTCAAGCGCAAAAACCCTTCAGCATAATTTTGCTGAAGTATCGAGTTCAATTCTTCATCTTGATTATAAAAATCATCTACAAGATCAAATACATTATCCATACTTTCTCCATATCATATATTAATCAATTAAATCAATTTATTGAACATAATAATTACAAAAAACC
>CAZQQK010000016.1:0-23646 GCA_964595445.1 uncultured Phascolarctobacterium sp. | reverse complement strand
ACATTATAGGAGGGCTTCCAATGATTTCCACAAATGAATTTAAAACTAACGTAACCGTAACTATTGATGGTGACGCTTGGCAGGTAGTTGAGTTTCAACACGTAAAACCTGGCAAAGGTGCTGCTTTCGTGCGTGCTAAAATGCGTAACCTTTGTACTGGTTCTGTTGTAGAGCGTACTTTTAATGCAGGTGAGCGTCTTCCTAAAGCTCATATTGACCGTCGTGAAATGCAGTATCTGTATGAATCCGATGGTATGTATGTATTCATGGATAATGAAACTTATGAGCAAACAGAACTTGGCAAGGAAACTTTGGGCACTGCTCTGAATTTCTTAAAAGAAAACATGGATGTAAAAATCATGATTTATGATAACCGTGTACTTGGTGTTGATTTGCCGAATACTGTTGAACTGACTGTTGTTGAAACTGAACCTGGTATTAAAGGTGATACCGCTACTGGTGGTAGCAAGAATGCTAAAATGGATACTGGTTATGTAGTTAAAGTACCCCTGTTCATTAATGAAGGTGATGTTTTAGCTATTGACACCAGAACTGGTGATTATATTTCCCGTGCTTAATTAAAATGTTTAAAGAAGTTGTTGTACAAGACTTTTTGTCTGGTATGACAGCTTCTTTTTTATATTTTTACAGATGCTGATTCTACAGTACAGGCACTAGATTATTTGCACTTTTGATTTCTATGCGGTATAATTAACCTGATATACGATATTTATTTTTATATTTTAGTAAGGAGACGATGAAATGTCCGAAGTTAGAGTAAGATTTGCTCCCAGTCCTACTGGTTATCTGCATATTGGTGGTGCACGTACAGCACTTTTCAATTGGCTGTTTGCTCGCAAAATGGGAGGCAAGCTTATACTGCGTATAGAAGATACTGATATAGAGCGATTAAAAGAAGATTCTGTAAGTCAGATTCTCACCAGTTTAAAATGGTTGGGGCTTAATTGGGATGAGGGACCGGAAGTTGGTGGAAATTGTGGCCCATACTATCAGTCTGAACGTTTGGACATTTATAAAAAATATGCTCAACAGCTTATAAATGAGGGAAAAGCTTATTACTGTTTCTGCTCACCAGCAGATTTGGAGGCGCAGCGTGAAAAACAACGTGCGGCTAAACAGCCTTTCCGTTATGCTCGTACTTGTCGTGAAATATCGGCAGAAGAAGCTGAGAAACGCATTGCAGCTGGTGAGTCTTATTCTGTACGTGTTAAGATTCCTTTGGAAGGAAGTATTACTGTACATGATTTGATTCATGGAGATGTCACTTTCAATATGGATCAGTTTGATGATTTTGTAATTGTAAAATCAAATGGAATTCCAACATATAATTTTGCAGTTTGTGTAGATGATCATTTAATGGGCATTACACATGTTCTGCGTGCAGAAGAACATCTTCCTAATACACCTAAGCAATTGTTAATTTATGAAGCTCTTGGTTGGCAGCCTCCTGAATTTGGGCATATGTCTATGATTTTAGCTATGGATCGTTCTAAATTGAGTAAACGACATGGTGCTACTTCTGTTGAGGAGTTCCGCAGTCAGGGTTATCTGCCGGATGCTATTATAAATTATTTGACATTACTTGGCTGGGGGCCTGGTGATGAGCGTGAAAAGTTTACTTTGGAAGAAACTGTAAAGTTGTTTGAATTGGAGCAAATGTCCAAAAAAGCAGCGATTTATGATACTAAGAAACTTACGTGGATGAATGGACAATATCTGTCAGAGCTGCCATTAGAAAAAATTCTGCCTGAGGCAAAGCAATTCTTTATTAAAGATGGCTTGGTTGACGAAAAATGGTTCGAAAACCCTACTAATGAAGCATATTTTGCAAAGCTGGTTGATGTTGTGCGTGTACGTGTTAAGACTTTGCAGGAAGTTGCTGATGCATCTACATATTTCTTTAAAGATGTAGATGAGTATGATACTAAAGGTGTTATTAAGCATTTTAAGCCGGAAAGTGCAGCTTTATTGGAACAGTGCATTGCTGCTGTTAAAGCAGATGATGTTTATGATTTAGTAAGTACAGAAGCTGCTTACAGCAAGATTGCAGCTGATAATGATTTGGCATTAGGAAAGGTTATTCATCCTACACGTTTGGCATTGACTGGACGTACAGTAAGTCCTGGAATGTTTGATGTTATGGTATTGTTGGGCAAGAAGAAAACCTTAGAACGATTAGAAAAAGCTGTTGCTTATATTAAGAGTCTGTAAGAACAAATTATTTGAGCAGGAGGACTACTTCCTGCTCAATTTTTAAAATAGTTGAGAATTTAATAATAGCGTGTAAATCTGAAAGAGGGGTTAGGTTATGAAAATTCTTTTAGCAACATTATTGTTTTTGTGCTTGAGTTTTCCTGCTTTGGCTGATCAACAGACTACTGTGCTTACAGAAAAAACTTCTATTGGTCGTGCTGTTGCAACATTGCCATATATCGATGGAAGCATAGAATCTGTGCTTGAAAAGCAGGCTAATGGACTCATAAAGGATACAGCAGCTAAGTTGCTGAAAGAAATAGGTAATCAAGGCCATTTAAGTTATGAAGTTGTTTTAAATCGGCCAAGTTTGGTAAGTTTGCTGTTGATAGCTGAAAATGATAATCGCAAGGCTTACAGTGGTTTAAACATAGACTTGACTACAGGAAAAGAGTTTTCAGTAACTGATTATTTTGTTGACAATGATAAAGTAAAAGGGTTATTGGGAAATTATGAGAATGTACTATTTTCCGAAAAGGGTTTTATGCTGCGTAAAGAAAAGAATGCGCCTTATAGTTCTTTTGTTTCATATGAAAAGGTAATTGATTCTATGCGCATTGGTGAAGCTGGCAGATTAATGCAGATTGCCAGACTGACGCAGAATGCTTCTGACAAAATATTAAAATTAGAGAATTGCGGACTCATTGCTTTGAAACTGGATTCGAATCCATCTACAGGTTATGGGTGGGAAATGAACTGTAATTCACCTGCTGTGGTAAAAGTTGGCAGGTCTTTCACTATCCCAAGTGGAAAAGATAATATGACAGGTGTACAAGGAACAGAAATAATTGTTTTAGCTGTTACACAGCCTGGAACTTATGATATACGCATGGACTATAAACGGGCATGGGAGAAAATGCGGCTGCATAGTTTTAATTTTACAGTAATTGTTGAATAGCTGATATAGAATAGTGGAGAAAATTATGGATAAAGGCGTTGTATCTGTAAAACTATATAATGATACTTATGTACTGCGGACTTCAGCGCCAGAGGAACAGGTGCTGAAAGTTGCTCAGGAAGTGAACCGCAGAATGCAGCAGTTAGCTGAGAAGAAAAATGTACAGCAGCGAGAGAAACTTGCGGTTTGGACGGCATTGGATTTGGCTGCTGACTTACAGGAACTTCAGCAGCGTTATGAAAGATTGTTGGCTGCTGTACGTGAAAGGTAGATAAAATGGATAAAACAAAGATAGAATTGCTTGCTCCTGCCGGCAGTTGGGAAGCTTTGGAAGCTGCGGTTAACGCTGGTGCTGATGCAGTATATATGGGTGGAAAAGCTTTTGGAGCACGTGCTTATGCCAGCAATTTTGATGAAGAACAGATGGCGAAAGCTGTATATTTTGCACATATGCATCGAGTTCGTATATATATTACTGTTAATACTTTGGTAGATGATAGTGAACTTAAAGCTTTAGCAGATTATTTGCTGTTTTTAAATAATGTTGGTGTAGATGGACTGATTGTTCAAGATTTGGGCGTTATTCGTCTGGCAAGAAAAATTGTGCCGCAGCTGCCTCTTCATGCTAGCACACAAATGACTATTACAAACAGCAGTGGTGTGGATTTTGCATCAGAAGCAGGTATGGAACGAAGTGTACTGGCTCGTGAACTTAGTCTGAAAGAAATTGCTGCTGCCTGCAGCCGTGGAAGTGAAATAGAAACCTTTATTCATGGAGCGTTGTGTGTATGTTATAGCGGACAATGCCTTATGAGCAGTCTGATTGGCGGCCGCAGCGGAAATCGTGGACGCTGTGCGCAGCCTTGCAGACTTCCATATAAATTATTAAATACTGAAAATGAAGACATGCTTAAGGATAAGGATGCAGGACAGTATCTGCTTAGTCCTAAGGATATGAATACTTTGAGTATTTTACCTAAGTTAATTGAATCAGGTGTAGTTTCTTACAAAATTGAGGGACGTATGAAGCGACCTGAATATGTAGCTGTAGTAGTAGATGCCTATCGACGTGCTATTGACAGTTATATAGCAGGAGATTATCATGTTCCAGCAGAAGATTTTGCCAATATTGAACAAATTTTTAACCGTGATTTTACTACAGCCTATATGCTTGACAGACCAGGACGCATGATGATGAGTGATCGTCGGCCCAATAATAGAGGTGTTTTAATTGGACGTGTGACTAAACTGGATAAAAAACGCTGTAAGGCAACTATCAAGCTGGAGAAAGAATTACATCTTGGAGATGGCTTGGAGTTTTGGGTAAGTGTAGGCGGTCGTGTAGGTACAACGGTAACTGAAATGTTTTGCGTAGGTAATAGTGTACAGTATGCTTCTCCTGGACAGCAGGTAAATATTGATGTGCCTAATGGTGTACGTTTGAATGATCGCGTATTTCGAACTTTGGACAGCCGCTTAATGAGTTATGCACAGCAGTTTTTTGGAACAGAAGGAAAAAAGCGGATACCAGTAAATGCAGTTGTTACAGCTAAACTTGGGCAGCCTATGACAGTAGTTTTTACTGATGATGAAGGAAATACAGGTTATGGAGCAACTGACTTTATTGTTGAAACAGCACGTAAGCGTGCACTTGATGAAACGACAGTGCGTAAGCAGATGGATCGTTTAGGAACAACTGAATATTATTTAAACAGCTTATATTTTGACCATGATGAAGATGTTATGGTGCCAATGAGTGAGATGAATGAAGCAAGACGTATGGCTGTCGAGGCCTTGGATACTGTTCGTTTAGAGAGTTTCGCTCCATCGCGGATAAATATCAATAATTTTGATGAAAAATTATTGAGACCTATAGCTGAAAATAGAGTTGTTCGAGGAAAATCATTGCTTACTGTGCATTGTGATAGTGTGAGCAAGGTGAGAGCTGTACTTGAAGCGGGGGCAGAACGTATTCTCTTTGGTGGTGATTGTTTTAACCATCAACTGCCAACAGAAGCAGATTACCTTAAAGTAATTCAAATAGTGCGCAAGGCAGGGCGAGAGATTGCATTTGCTACGCCTAGGATTGTTAAGGAATCACAGCTTTCTTATTTCGAGAAATTATTTACATTTTGGGAAGAACTAGAACCTGATTATGTTTATATTAACAATAATGGATTATGGCTTTTGGCTAAAAAACATAAAAATCTGCATTTGATTGCAGATATATCGATGAATATTTTTAACAGTCAAACTTTGGCATTTTGGCAGGAACAGAATGCAGCAGCTGCTGTACTAAGTGCTGAACTTACTATGGCTCAGGTAGAACAGTTAGCAAGTGTAAGTTCACTGCCTTTAGAATGTATCATTCAAGGGCGTCTGGAAATGATGGTTTCGGAATATTGTATTGGTGGAAGTTTCTTAGGAGAAATAGATAAAGGGAAGTGTCGTTTTCAATGCGGAGAGTCTTTATTTTTGGAAGATCGTAAAGAAGCACGTTTTCCTATTGTTACAGACCAGTTCTGTCGTATGCATATACTTAATGCACATGAGCTGTCAATGGTGGCAAATGTGCAGCATATGGATAAAATTGGCATAAGCAGTCTGCGTATTGATGGACGCAGCTATAATGATGAACGTTTGGCTGAACTTGTAACTTTGTATCGTCAAGTATTAGGTGGGGCAGTTGAGATTCCTGAAAATTTACCAGGAACAACTAGAGGACACTATTTTAGAGGTGTAATGTAAAATGGCAAGATTTGCTGTTAGAGTGCTGGAGTTTGATAAGATAAAGAATATGCTGGCGGTGAAAGCGGCTACTTTTTTAGGAAAACAGGCGATTGCAGCATTACAGATTGAGAGTGATTTTGAGAAGGTAAAATGTTTGCAGGAAGAAACAGCAGAGGCAGTGCGTATTTTGGATGAAGGAAAACATTTTCCTTTTGGCGGTGCCTATAATATTACTGCAGATATTAAACGTGCGGAGCTTGGCAGTATACTGGAACCAGAAGAATTGTTGCATATTTTGACAACAATACAGGCAATTTCCTCAATGAAGGCTTTTCTTGAAGAAAATGCAGAATTTGCTCCTAATTTATTTGCCTATGGGAGCAGATTGACACTTTTTGGTCGCTTAGAAAAGCAAATCACTGGTGTAATTGATGAACATGGAGAAATTAAAGATAATGCTTCTCCTAAATTAAATGGGTTGCGTACAGCTATACAAATTGCAAAAAATCGTGTTAAAGATAAGTTGGACAGTATTCTGCATGATCCTAATAATCAGAAATATTTTCAAGATAATATTGTAACGATGCGTGGTGATCGTTATGTTATTCCTATAAAGCAGGAATATAAGATGAACTTTCCTGGTATTATTCATGACCAAAGCGGTACTGGTGCGACTCTGTTTATTGAACCTTTAGCTGTAGTAAACTTAAATAATGATATAAAACGTTATTTATCAGAGGAGCATGAAGAAATTGTACGTATTCTGCGCCAACTTACACAGAATATAGGTGTGGAAGCTGCATCACTGTTTTCATCGTTGAGTATATTTACAGCCTTGGATGTAATCAGTGCTAAAGCTTTACTGGCACAGGAGCAGCACGCTGTACGTCCTATGATGGTGCTTGGTTATGATTCCGAGATTATTCAAGGCAGACATCCTTTGCTGAATAGCAATACTGTTGTGCCTTTAGATGTAAGTCTCGGTGGAAACTTTAATATGTTGTTGATTACAGGGCCTAATACTGGAGGAAAAACAGTTGCTTTAAAAACTTTGGGAATATTTGCACTCATGGCTCAGGTGGGATTATTTGTTCCTGCAAGCAGCGCCAAACTGCCTGTTTTTCGTGCTGTATATGCTGATATAGGTGATGAACAGAGCATTGAACAAAGCTTATCTACTTTTTCTGCTCATATGAAGAATTTAATTAGCATTTTAAAAGAGGTGCAGGCAGGAGATTTAGTTCTTATTGACGAAATTTGTGCAGGTACAGATCCTAATGAAGGTGCTGCGTTAGCAATGTCTATATTGAAATATTTTCATGAAAAGAAAGCATTGACTATGGTGACTACGCATTATAGTGAGTTGAAAACATTTGCTTATGGACATGAGGGTATGGAAAACGCCAGTGTTGAATTTGATGCAGTTTCTTTGCGTCCTACATATCGATTGTTGATGGGAGTTCCAGGAAGCAGTAATGCTTTTAATATCAGCCGCCGTTTAGGTCTTGCGGAAGATATCATAAAACAGGCTGGTGAGTTGCTGAATCAAGAACATGTACATATGGAAAATGTTTTGCAGGAGTTAGACAGTGAACGCCGTCGTTATGAAAGTGGAAGCAAAGAAATCGAAGAGTTGAGGCGTGAAAGTGAACAGTTACGCAATGCACTGGCTTATTCTAAAAGTGATTTTGAGCGGCGAAAAAATGAGATGCTGCGTAAAGCTCGTGAACAGGCAGATGAAATTTATCGTCGCAGCCGCCGTGAATCAGAATCTGTACTTAAAGAGCTGCGTTCATTGAAAGCTGATTTTGATACTAAGCGTTTGGAACAGGCAGCTGAAGAAGCACGTAAAAAGCTTAATAAAACGTTAAGTGAAGCAGCTCCATTGCCTGAAGGGACAGCTTTGACTGCTGAATATGCAAAAAAAGGACTTAATGTTTTTGTAGTTTCTCTTGGTAAAAATGGTATTATTACAGATGTTAATGGTAATGAGGTTACTGTACAGGTTGGAATTTTGAAGATGACTGTACCTGTAAAAAAATGTCTAGTGACTAAGATGCAGCCTGTGCATAAAGATAATGAAACTAAGAGGCGTAAAGTAAATGTTAAAAATGCAGCATCTAATTATGCGCATCAGATGTTTGTAAGTAAATCAAGCAGTGCTAAACAGGAAATTGATGTTAGAGGTATGACTCTAGATGAAGCGATACCTGTCGTTGATAAAGCTATAGATGATGCTTTGATTGCTGGTATAAGTAAGTTGCGTATTATTCATGGAAAAGGAACTGGCGCTTTACGCTCTGGTCTGACCGCGTATTTGTCAACCAATCGTTTTGTTAGGAATTTGGAAACGGCGGCTTTAGAAGTAGGCGGCAGTGGTGCTACGGTTATTGAACTATAACCGTAAACATACATATTTTATTTGATGTTCCAATAAGATATTATTTTATTGAATATTTGGCATAACTCTTTATTATATAGCTAATGAAAAAGAGGATTGCCTGATGGTTCTGAAAGGAGTTTTGAATATGGTAATGAGTATTGCTGCAAAACATGCAAAAGGTAAATCTGCCCAAGATAAAATTTTTGGCGCAAATGCGGCTGCGGTGGCAGCTGCTGCGAAGTATGGCAAGGAGGCTGTAACTAATGCAACAATTGGTGCAATCTTGGATGAAAATGAGCAACTTGTTTGTCTGCCAACTGTAGAAAAAGTTTTTCGCAGTTTATCTACCAATGAATTGATAGCTTATGCTCCTATCAGCGGATTACCCGAATATTTGGATTGTGTACTTACAGCTGCGTTTGGTAACTCCCGTCCAGAGGGTTATATTGCTGCTGTTGCTACTGCTGGTGGTACGGGTGCCATTCATCATGCAATTTGGAATTATACTAATACAAATGATACCGTTTTGTGCTCTGATTGGTATTGGGGAGCATATAAGGTTTTATGTCAAGATATGGGACGTAATTTTACAACCTATAAGATGCTGGATGAAAATAATAAATTTAACATTTCTGCATTGAAAGAAAAAGTTACTGAACTTTTACAAAAACAGGATAATCTTTTGTACATACTGAATACTCCAGCTCATAATCCTACTGGTTACAGCCTGAGTGAAGAAGATATGGATAATGTTTTGGAAGTGCTGAAAGATGCAGCAGTTTCTGAAAAGAAAATTGTACTTTTTTTAGATGTTGCATATATTGATTATGCAGGAGAAAAAGAAGAAGTACGCAAAATTTTTAAGCAACTCAGCGGTTTGCCGGCTAATATTCTTTGTATAGTTGGTTATAGTATGTCAAAAGGTTTTACTATGTATGGTCAGCGTACTGGTGCTATGATTGGTGTTTCTTCTGATAAAACGGTTATTGATGAATTTGCTGCTATTAATCAGTACACTAGTCGTGCAACTTGGTCTAATATTAACCGTCCTGCAATGCGTACTTTAGCTACAATTTATAGTGATGCAGAACTTTTGAACAAGGTATATGCAGAAAGAGATTATTATTATCAAATGATAAAAGCACGTGCTGATTTGTTTACTAAAGAAGCACAAGAGTGTGGTTTGCCGATGTTGCCGTATGTAGCTGGCTTCTTTCTTTCAATTCCTGCCGAAAATCCTGATGCAATCTGCGATAAACTTCATGAAGATAATATTTTTGCTGTACCTTTAGCTGCTGGTGTTCGTATTGCTGTTTGTGCTGTACCTCTGAAAAAAATTGAGGGTATGGCAGCTAAAGTAAATGCTGCTATGCAGGCGGTAGGAAGATAAAATGTTACATTTGAATCTGCCCAATGGGAATACTGTTGAAGTAGAAGAAAACAGCTGCCTTTTGCCATTAGCACAAGTAAATGCTGATAAATTTCTTTCTCCTATAGTCTTAGGTACATATAATGGTGAAGCATGGGATTTACAAAGACCGTTGCCAGCTGATGGTACTGTAGACTTTATCGAACTTGATGATCCTGAGGGAATGCGAGTTTATGTAAGAACCTTGCTTTTTCTATTTCTGGTTGCTGTAAAAAAACTATATCCGCAGGTTAATTTAGAAGTACGCAATACTTTAGGAAGTGCACTTTATTGTAAAGATAACAGTGAGTATAAGCTTAATAAAGAAAATATTAAAGCTATTGAAGCTTATATGCATGAACTAGTGAAGCGTAAAGAGCCTGTAAAAATGAAACGTTTAATGAAAAGTGAAGCAATGGATATGGCGTATGCCATTTGCAGTGAGGACAGCCTTGCTTTGCTTAATCAGGTTTCTGATGATACAGTTTTAACTATTAATATACTTGATGGAGTACCAGGATATTTATTTGGACCAATGTGTCCAGATGTAGGCTATATACCCTATTTTAAATTATTGCCTTATGCTGATGGAATAGTCGTCAATTATCCTGATACTGGTAATTGGAAGGTGCTTCCACCATTTGAGGATAAACCACGTTTGAATGCAGCGTACCAGGAAGCAGAAGAATGGTCAGCTATGATTAAATGCAATACTGTTGGCAAGTTGAACAAGATTATTGACCTTGGCTATGCACAGAAAATTATTCAGGTAGCTGAGGCTTTGCATGAAAAAAAACTTGCTGGTATTGCAGATATTCTTGCCAGCCATCATGAACTTAGACTAGTTTTAATTGCTGGGCCGTCTTCTTCTGGTAAGACTTCTACAGCACAGCGCTTAAGTATACAAATGGCTGTTAATGGTTTGCATCCAATGCCTATTTCTATGGATGATTATTATCGTAATCGTGTTGATTCTCCTCGTAAAGAAGATGGCAGTTATGATTTTGAATGTTTAGAAGCAATAGATTTGGAGCTTTTTAACGATCATTTGCAGCGTTTGCTTGCAGGTGAGCGTGTAAAAATGCCTAAGTATAATTTCCGTACAGGCTGTCGAGAATATCGTGGAACAGAAATGCAGATGAAACATAATTCTGTACTTGTGGTTGAAGGAATTCATGGCTTGAACGAAAAACTTACTGCTTCTATTCCTGCTGCAAAAAAAATAAAAATTTATGTCAGTGCATTGACGCCAATGTCTTTAGATGAATACAATAGAATTCATACTACTGATATGCGGCTTTTACGTAGAATTGTTCGTGACAGTCAGTTCCGTTCGCATGATGCACAACAGACATTGGCAACTTGGTGTGATGTGCGTGATGGTGAAGAAAAATATATCTTTCCATTTCAATGTAGTGCAGATATTATTTTTAATACGACCTTGATTTATGAATTGGCTGTATTAAAAAAATATGCTGAACCTTTGCTTTTGTCTGTACCTCAATCAGCAGGCAGAGCTTATATGACAGCACGTAGGTTATTAAATCTGCTAAGTTATGTAAAGCCAATAAATGATAGTGCTATTCCTAATAATTCTATTTTGCGTGAATTTATTGGCGGCAGTGTGTTTAAAGATGCACTTTAGGTTGTAAAAAAGACCTGTGTTCTTACAATAAAATGTAAGAACACAGGTCTTTTTCCATTAAAAATTTAAATTTTATTGAAGCGGTCAAGCAGGTTGCATTTAAAACAGAGAATTATACTGACAATAGCTCCGACAGCAGCTTGCAGAATTTGATATGGCAGTTTTATATAAGCATAGTGTGGTGTGCTGTATATAAAGGCACGCCCTAAAGAGTAACCTGTAACCATAATGATTGCTCCGAGGAATACGCCTGCAACAGCACCTTTGAAACTTATTTTACCGTTTGGATGTGCTAGATAACATATAACTACTGCCTGTAATCCATGAGTTAATAAAGAAACAAACATAGGAGTTGGGTAAAAAAATAAATCTCCCAAAAAAGCACCAACACCACCAACAATAAATGCTGCTTTTGGATCGTCTAAAATAATAGCCGCTGTGCAAATGATGATGTCATTTAAGTAAAGATGCCCTCCTGGTACTGGCAGACCGAAAGAACTCATCATTATATTGAGTGCCATGAATAAAGCTGTAACACAAAGTATTTGTGTACTATTAGAGTTGTATTTCATAGATTTTATAGACCTTTCTTGAATGTAATAAATTTATTATATACTCAATTGACTATATAGATATTGCCAGAAAGTGAAAATTTTCTATATTCAGATTTGTGCTGGCTGAGAATGTTTTTTACTGCTTATAATATAGTTCATAAAAATTTCCTAGAATAAAAAAGAAATTTTTGGTATAATTAACTGAATAGAATACTGGAGAATGTTGAATAAATGGGAGGTAGTTGAAGTGACAGAACTAAAAAAATTTAAACGTGTTGTTTTAAAATTGAGTGGTGAAGCACTTGCTGGAGAAAAAGGCTTTGGTATTGATCCAGATGTTGTATATGCTTTGGCTAAACAAATAAAAGAAGTCGTTGAAGGCGGTATAGAAGTAGCTATTGTTAATGGCGGCGGTAACTTTTGGCGTGGTTTGAGTGGCAGCAACAAAGGAATGGATCGAGCTACTGCTGATTATATGGGGATGTTGGCGACAGTTATTAATTCTTTGGCATTACAGGATGCTTTAGAAAATCTTGATGTGCCGACTCGCGTGCAAACTGCGATTGAGATGCGTCAGGTAGCAGAACCATATATTCGTCGCAGAGCTATACGTCATATGGAGAAAGCAAGAGTAGTAATTTTTGCTGCTGGAACTGGTAATCCTTATTTTTCTACTGATACTACGGCTGCTTTGCGTGCTGCTGAAATAGAGGCAGATGCAATCTTGATGGCTAAAAAGGGTGTTGATGGTGTTTATGACAGTGATCCTGCGGTAAATCCTGAAGCTAATAAATTTGATGAACTTCCTTATATTGAAGTGATTAAACGTCATTTAAGTGTTATGGATTCTACGGCGATTAGTTTATGTATGGATAACAACATTCCTATTGTAGTATTTAATATTGATGAACCTGGTAATATACTGCGCGCTGCTGCGGGTGAAAAAATTGGTACTTTGGTTGGAGGTAAGGAATAATGGCAACAGTAAATGAAATTATTAATGGTATTGAAAGTAAAATGAAAAAATCAGTAGAAGCTTTGTACGTTGATTTGGCAAGTTTGCGTGCTGGTCGTGCAACTCCTGCTTTGTTGGAAAAAGTTATGGTAGAATATTATGGTACACCAACTCCGGTTAATCAGGTAGCAAGTGTAACTGTTCCGGAGCCGCGTATGATTGTTATTCAGCCTTGGGAAAAAACTCTTTTGAAAGATATTGAAAAAGCTATTATGAAATCAGATCTTGGCTTAAATCCTAACAGTGATGGCGTTTGTATTCGCCTTAATTTACCTCAGCTTACAGAAGAACGCCGTAAGGATTTAGTAAAAGTTGTTCATAAAAAAACTGAGGAGTATCGTGTAGTTGTACGTAATCTGCGCCGTGATGCTAATGATGCTATCAAAAAGAGTGAAAAAGCTAAAGAAATTACTGAAGATGAAGCAAAAAAAGGTACTGAACAGGTACAGAAGCTGACTGATAAAGTTATGAAAGATATTGATGCAGCAGCAGCTAAAAAAGAAAAAGAAGTAATGGAAGTATAATGGAAATACCGCAGGTTCTGGGACTGCCGCTTGAAGAAGCTTCCCACCGTTTGCTTGTTGCTGGGTTCACGTATGAGGTGCAGCTTTTGTTGTCTCCGCGTGAAGAAAGAAAAGATTTTAATGAGCAAACAGTGCGCAAATATGTAGTTAGGCAGCAAAAGCTGTCTGCTAATAGATTAGCTCTTACTATTGTGTATAGGTAGGTAAGAAAGGAGGTGCGGTTTAATGGCTCTGAAAATTGATAAAGATGCTTGTGTAGGCTGTGGCACTTGTGCTGCTACCTGCCCTGTAGGCGCTATTACTGAAGTTGATGGCAAATACGAAATCGGTGAAGATTGTGTAGAATGCGGTGCTTGTGCTGCAAGCTGCCCTGTTGGCGCAATCGAGTAATTCAAGACGGCAATGCAAAATCAGGAAGGCGGGCTTCTTATATGAAGCCCCGCCTCTTTCTTAATCAGAGCTGTTTTTTATTTAATTTAAGGAAGATTATTACTGAAATTTTTTGTCGAAGGGCTTGATACATATGTTTAAAGGCTTATTTCAAAATAAAAGTAAGACAAACAGTAATTTGAAAATGAATATTGATGGACTGGATATGAACAATATTCCGGAACATATAGCAATCATTATGGATGGTAACGGGCGCTGGGCAAAAGCACAGGGCAAAGTGAGAACTTTTGGTCATCAGGCTGGGGCAGAAACATTGAAAACAATTGTTAGAGCTGCCGATAAACTTGGAGTAAAAGTTATAAGTGCCTATGCTTTTTCTACAGAAAACTGGAAACGTCCTGTAACAGAAGTTAATTTTATTATGGAACTGTTGAGTCGTTATCTAACTAATGAAATAGATGAGTTTAATGAAAATAATGTACAGGTACGTTTTATTGGTTCACGGCAGGGCTTACCGGATATCGTAAAACGAAAGATGGATCATGCTGTAGAAATTACAAAAAATAATACTGGCATTATTCTTAATTTGGCTATAAACTACGGAGGACAGGCGGAAATACTGCATGCAGTTCGTACTATTGCTGCTGAAGCAGCAGCAGGTTCTCTTGATGTAGCAGATATAGATAATAGGGTTATAGAGAAACATCTTTATACGAATGGACTTCCAGCACCGGATCTTTTAATTCGTCCTGGCGGAGATTTACGAATTAGTAATTTTTTGCTTTGGCAGATTGCTTATGCTGAAATATGGACAACAAAGGCATTTTGGCCGGAATTTACTCCAGATCATTTGGTAGAAGCTATTTTGTCATATCAAGGGCGTGAACGTCGTTTTGGTGGTTTAGTTAATTGTTGAGATGGCATTTATAAAATAGATAAAGGATGTATGAAATGTTAACTAGAATTATTACCGGTATAATAGGAATTAGTGCGGCGGTAGCTATTATTACGAAAGGCGGGTTGCTTTTTAATGCTGCGGTACTTTTTTTAACTGCTGTTGGTTGGTATGAATACCATAAGATGGCAGAAAACAAGGGCTATCATGTATATCCTTTGACTTCCGGTGTAGGAAGTATTTTGCTTATAATTATGGCAGGTCTTGGGTATTATGTGGAGATGGAGGCTGTGTTTATTTTAGCATTTATGCTTATGATAACAGCTCTGTTTTTTGTTTTTATTGCCATAGAAGGTCTTTGGAGACATTGTAACTTTGCTGACCAGCGTTGGGTTGTTGATACAGCACTTTCAGCTTGGGGAATGTTGTATTGCGGATTACTTTTTGCACATATTATCATTCTGCGTGCTTTTGACGGCGGACCGCACATTGATTTGGGATTTCGTGTTTTTGAGTATGGAGAAATATGTCTATGGATTGTACTTTTAGGAACATGGGCAAGTGATACTTTTGCTTATTTTTTTGGGCGTGCTTTTGGCAAAACACCTTTTTGCAGCGTTAGTCCAAAAAAATCTTTTGAGGGAGCGGTATGTGGTTTTGTAGGCTGCTTTGTTACTGTTTTGGCATTATGTATTGTTTGTTTAGGGATTCCTTTGTGGCAAGCGGTGATATTATCTTTAGCAGTAGCATTTTTTGCTCCTGTAGGTGATTTGGTAGAATCTATTGTTAAACGTTCTTTTGACATTAAAGATTCAGGGAAAATTTTTCCTGGACATGGCGGTGTACTTGACCGTTTTGATAGTTTGCTGTTTACTGTACCAGTAGTATATTATCTGCTTATGATTATGAGCATTTTTGCTATGTTTTGATTAGCCTGCTGGATTTAAAATGATATATCACTGAGTAAGGCGGTGTAATAATTGTATGAAAAATATAACTCTTTTAGGAAGTACTGGATCTATTGGACAGCAAACTCTGGATGTTGTAGCTGCTAATCCTGAAAAGTTGAAGCTGCGTGCTTTGGTTGCACATCAAAGTGATGAAGTTTTAGAAGAACAGATAAGAAAATTTGAACCTGATATTGCCGTACTTAGTGACAAGGCAGCTGCTGCACGTTTAAGCAAACGCTATAAAGGGAAAACAGAGATTCTTGCTGGCGAGGAAGGTGTTTTAGCTGCTGCTACATATAATAAATCTGATACTGTATTAGCATCAATGGTAGGTTATGCAGGCTTACGACCTACTTTAGCTGCAATTGAATGTGGTAAAAATATTGCTTTAGCAAATAAAGAAACACTTGTAGCAGCGGGCAGTATCGTTATGCAGGCGGTTAAGAAGCATAAAGTAATGCTTACACCTGTAGACAGTGAGCATAGTGCGATTTTTCAGTCGCTACGAGGTGGCTCAGCAGATGAGGTGAAACGTTTAATTATTACGGCAAGCGGCGGTCCTTTTCGAGGCAGGAAACGCAGTGAATTAGAAAATGTAACACTAGCTCAATGTTTAAATCATCCAAATTGGAGTATGGGCAGAAAGGTTACACTTGATTCTTCTACTCTTGCTAATAAAGGTTTAGAAGTGATTGAAGCACATTGGCTTTTCAATATACCTTATGATAATATAGATGTTGTTGTTCATCCGCAAAGCATAGTTCATAGTTTAGTAGAGTTTTGTGACGGCAGTATAATTGCACAATTGGGAGTTCCTGATATGCGTTTGCCTATACAGTTTGCGTTAAGCTGGCCAAATCGTTTTGAGTACAGCTTTGAGCATCTTGATTTGGTAAAGGTTGGCAGTATGACTTTTGAGTCTCCTGATACGGAAGCTTTTCCTTCTTTAAAAATAGCGATTGATTGCGGCAAAGCAGGAGGAACTCTGCCTTGTGCATTTAATGCTGCAAACGAGGAAGCGGTAAATGCTTTCTTAGGTGGTAAAATAAAATATCTTGATATACCGTATGTTACGGAAAAGGTTACACAGGCACATAATAATGTTTGCAAACCTGTGATTGAAGATATAGAAATGACTGATGCTTGGGCGCGAATAGAAGCCCAGCACGTTATAAGAAATTTGTAATACAATTAAGAATGATGATTTTTGTGAGTATTAATGAGGAGGTGACTTTGTGCTGACCATATTAGCTGCAGTTTTTGTTTTTGGTGTATTGGTTACAGTACATGAATTTGGTCATTTTATTACTGCGAAGATGACTGGTATGCGTGTAGATGAATTTGCTATAGGTTTTGGACCTAAATTATATCAGCAAAAAGAGGGAGATACTCTTTACAGTCTGCGGGCAATTCCTTTGGGTGGGTATAATAAGATTGCTGGTATGGATCCTGATGACCCAATAGAGCCTAACACTTTTAATTCAAAGTCTATACCCGCAAGAATGTTGGTTATTCTTGCAGGAGCAATAATGAATTTTCTGCTGCCAATATTATTGTTTAGCGGAATATTTATGATTCAAGGCAGACAAGAACTTATAAATGAGCCTGTACTAGGTATTGTTGTAGAGGATATGGCTGCCTCTCGTGCCGGCTTAAAAGTTGGTGATCGTATATTAACGATTAATGATAAACCTGTAAATACTTGGACTGATGTTGTTGCCGATTTACGTGCCAGTGGTACAAATCCTGTAACACTTACTGCGGAAAGGCAGGGCGTTATAAAAAGTTTTTCTATGACTCCTGTGTTTGATAAGGAAGCAGGAAGACCTTTAATTGGAATAAGTCCTAAATTTGAAAAAGTCAGTTTGGGATTTTTTGATTCTATTAAAGAGGGTTTTGTTTATACAAAAAATATTATTATAGCAATGCTAGATGGATTATATAAAATTGTTACTGGTAAAGCTCCAGCAGAGGTTTCTGGGCCGATTGGTGTGGCACAAATGGCTGGGCAGGTAGCGGAAAAAGGACTATTGCCATTAATTAGTTTTGTGGCTTTTTTAAGTATAAACCTGGGTGTTATTAACTTACTGCCTTTACCAGCTTTAGATGGAGGACATTTTGTACTGTTGATTTTAGAAGCATTGCGTGGAAAACCGTTGGGAAGTAAGGTTATGACTAATATCCAAATGGTAGGAGTGGCATTAATTTTAGCACTTACAGTGTTTTCTACCTTTAAAGATATAACACGTTAAGAGGTGACTGAAAGTGATAGAACGCAGAAAAAGCCGTCAATTATATGTAGGCGGTGTTGCTGTTGGAGGCAATGCCCCTATATCTGTGCAGTCAATGACGAACACACATACAGATGATGTTACAGCAACCTTAGCACAAATTAACCGTTTGGCAGAAGCAGGTTGTGACATTGTTCGCTGTGCTGTACCGGATATGGCTGCTGCAGATGCTCTGAAAATTATTTGTAGTAAAAGTCTGATACCTGTAATTGCAGATATTCACTTCGATTATCGTTTGGCTTTAGCTGCGATTGATGCTGGAGTTAATGCTTTGCGCCTTAATCCTGGTAATATTGGCGGTGATGATAAGGTAAGGATTGTAGTTGAAGCAGCCAAAAAGAGAAACTTACCTATCCGTATAGGTGTAAATGCTGGCTCTTTGCCGAAAGACCTATTGGAAAAATATTCTCATCCTACTGCTGAAGCTTTAGTGGAGGCAGCATGGCGTCACATTCGTATTTTGGGTGATTTGGATTATCATAATATAAAAATTTCTCTGAAAGCACATGATGTGCCGCTTACTGTAGCTGCTTATCGTCTTATAGCATCGCAGTGTGATTATCCACTGCATGTAGGTATTACGGAAGCTGGTACTGTTAACAGCGGGATTATTAAGTCAGCAGTAGGAATAGGTACACTTTTATCTGAAGGAATAGGTGATACTATACGTGTATCTTTGACTGGTGATCCTGTTAATGAAGTAAAAGTTGCTTATGATATTCTTAAAGCATTAGGACTGCGTGAGCATGGGCCAACGCTTATAAGTTGCCCTACATGCGGACGAACACGTATAAATTTAGAAAGTTTAGCACTTGAGGTAGAACGTCGTTTAGCAGATATTACTGAACCTATCAGTGTTGCTGTTATGGGATGTGTAGTAAATGGACCTGGAGAAGCTAGGGAAGCTGATGTTGGCATTGCCGGCGGTATTGGCGAAGGTTTAGTGTTCCGTAAAGGAAAAGTTCTGCGTAAAGTCCCTGAAAATAAGCTTGTTAGTGAACTTTTTACTGAGATAGATAAAATTTTATTTGAGAGGAAGGTATCTGATTAATGAAAGTTTCAAAAATGTATGCACCCACACTGCGTGAAGTACCGTCTGAGGCAGAGATTCCCAGCCATCAATTATTGCTGCGTGCTGGCTTTATGCGTAAATCTACTAATGGAATGTATACTTATTTACCGTTGGCATGGCGTGTAATAAAAAAAATTGAAAATATTATACGTGAAGAAATGGATCATGCAGGGGCACAGGAGATAATGATGCCTATTATGCAGCCAGCAGAAATTTGGAAAGAAAGCGGTCGTTGGGATGCCTATGGTGCGGAGATGATTCGTCTTGAAGACCGTCATGGGCATGAATACTGCCTCGGTCCTACACACGAGGAAATGGTTACAACGTTAGTAAAGAATGATGTACGTTCTTATCGTCAGCTGCCGTTGAATCTTTATCAGATTCAAGATAAATTTCGTGATGAACGCCGTCCGCGTTTTGGTTTGATGCGCAGTCGTGATTTTATTATGAAAGATGCATACAGTTTTGATCGTGATGAAGAGGGGCTTGATGTATCCTATAAAGCTATGTATGATGCCTATACTAATGTATTTAATCGTTGTGGATTAACTTTTCGTCCTGTAGAAGCAGACAGCGGTGCTATTGGCGGCAGCGGAAGTCATGAGTTTATGGTACTTGCAGACAGCGGTGAGGCAGAAATTGTTTATTGCACAAAGTGCGACTATGCTGCTGATATTGAAAAAGCAGAACTGTATCCTATTGAATCTGCTGCAGAGGAAATGTTGCCTTTAGCGGAAGTAGAAACTCCTGAATGTAAGACAATTGCTGCTGTATGTGAATATCTTAAAGCTCCAATAGAAAAATCTATTAAGGCAGTAGCTTATCAATGCGAAAAGGGTTTGGTACTTTGTTTTGTACGTGGCGACCATGAAGTTAACGAGAATAAGGTAAAGAATACGGTCGGGGCAGTAGAACTGGAAATGGCAGAAGCAGAGCTTTTAGCAGCTGCTGGAACAGTTGGCGGTTATATGGGTCCAGTTGGTATAGACAGCAAAAAGACAATAATTGTATGTGATGAAACTGTTATGAAGATGCATAATGTCTGCTGTGGTGCTAATAAAGCGGGTTATCATTATGTTAATGCTAATCCCGGACGTGACTTCGTTCCTACTTATGTTGCCGATATTCGTTTGATGGCATATGGTGATCCCTGTCCGCACTGTGGTGCTCCTGTTGCTAAAGCACGTGGTATTGAAGCAGGGCAGGTGTTTAAGCTGCATACTAAATATAGTTCTGCTATGAAATGCACCTATTTAGATGAAAATGGTAAAGAGCAGCCTGTTGTTATGGGTTGCTATGGTATTGGTGTCGGTAGAACTATGGCTGCCTGCGTAGAACAAAGTCATGATAAAGATGGAATGATTTGGCCAGTGGCTATTGCTCCTTATGAAGTATTGGTTGTACCTGTGAATGTTAAGGACGAAGCTTCTTTTGCAAAAGCATTGGAAATTTATGATGAACTGCATAAAGCTGGAGTAGAAGTTGTTATAGATGATCGCAAAGAACGTCCAGGCGTTAAATTTAAGGATGCAGATTTAATTGGTTATCCTTTGCGTGTAGTTGTAGGCCCTAAAACTTTAGAAAATGGTGAACTGGAAGTGAAAGCCCGTAAAACTGGCGAGGTAAATATGTTGCCCTTGGACAGTAATTATATTGCTGTTATCAAAGAAATGTTGACAAAGTTGTAAACAGTAGGGGTAGTTAATGGAGGTAAAACGATGTTGGATTTAACGAATACTGCTTTCATGCAGAATAAGGAAGTAGTAATGGTAGTCCGGCTCGTTGTTGCTGCTGTTCTCGGTGGTATTGTAGGTATAGAGAGAGGCAGTGGTGACAGACCTGCCGGTTTTCGTACACATATTTTGGTATGTGTAGGTTCTGCACTGTTCATGCTGGTTTCACTCTATGGTTTTGATGATGTAGGCTCTAATGTTAGCTATAAGCTGGAAGAAGATTTAGGTCAAAGACGTGACTCTGCACGAATAGCTGCTCAGGTTGTAAGCGGAATAGGCTTTCTTGGTGCAGGAACAATTTTGCATGAAGGGTTGACAATTCGTGGATTGACTACAGCAGCCAGTTTATGGATAGTTTCGGCAATTGGTCTTGCAGCAGGAAGTGGAATGTATTTTATTAGTAGTGTAGCTACGCTGATTACTATGATTACATTAGTAACTTTTCATACATGGGAAAAACGTTTTGCGGCTACAAGCCGCAGTGATCGTCGCTTTGTGCGTGTTATTACAAATAACCGCACAGGTGCGATTACAGATATTACAAGTTATCTTTCGCTTAACAGTATTCAGGTAAAATCATTAAATGTAAAAAATGATAAAATGCGAGGAAATCTTGTAATAGAATTATTTTTAAAAATCAGCAAAAATGCTCCTGATGGCTTAGACATTGCAAGAGGCTTGCAAAGCATAGAAGGAGTTGTTTCTGTTGAAAATATTCAGTGATTTATAAAGTTTACATTGTTTATTTAAATTATTTAAGAAAGGAACTGCAATGCAGAGAAAATATTGTCTTATTCCTGATAAAGATAAATTTTTCTCTTTTTTAGCTTCTTTGTCTTTTTCTCAAGTAGAAATGATGCAGCTGAAGCTTATGCATATTAATCAGATCTGTATAGATGAAAGCAGTAGTCAGTGGGAAGTTCACTTTAGTTGTGCAGCTCATCTTACTGGCGAATTGATTCAAGCGGCAGCAAAAAAACTGGCGGCCGCTTTTTGTTTACGCAGTGTAGATATGATATGCGATGGTGATGGTTTATCTTGTCAGTTACCTGTGAATAGAAGGGAATTTATAGAGATTGAAATTACAGACTGTACTGGAGAGGTTTTACCTGATGACGTACCGCTTCCGCCTGAACCTCCAGAAATAGAAATTGGAAACTCTGCACCAATAGAACAAGAGTATTGTCTAGAGGATGATCTTGATTACAAACAGGCTGTAGAGAACCTTTATGGCAGTAAAAAAGATGACGGTATTTTATGGGGAAAACGTATCAGTGGTTTAGTACAGAAGATAGAAACATTAACGGAAGAAGAAAATAATGTAGTTATTGAAGGTACATTTGTAAAAAGTTTGGATAAAGACGGCAATTTACAATCTTTTTTGGAACACGAACTCCGCAGTGGTGCTATTATATTGACATTTAATATAAGTGATGAAACGAACGGAATTTTTGTTAAGCTGCGCTTTGATAATCGTGATGGTAATGATGTACGTAAAAAATGCAATGAATTTAAAAATTTACTGAAACCTGGAATGAGACTTAGATTGCAGGGGAATGTTGCTCCAGATCGTTTTTCCTTTGATGAAATGACAATGCAGCCATTTTCTATTATGAAGATAGATATAGAGCAGCGCATGGATAATGCATTGAAAAAACGAGTTGAATTGCATTGTCATACAAAAATGAGCAAAATGGATGGTCTGACTCCAATGGAGGATTTAGTTAAGCAGGCTGTTCGGTGGGGGCATAAGGCACTGGCTATTACAGATCATGGTGTGGTTCAGGCTTTTCCTTTTTGTTTTGATGCAGCGGAAGGAACTGATTTAAAACTTATTTTTGGTATGGAGGGTTATCTTATAAGTGATAGTAAGATAAAAGATGATAACCTTGATATAGAACCTACTGATACGAAAAAACAGAGCAGAGCACCTAAGATTGCCAGCCATCATATTATTATTTTGGCAAAAAATGAAACAGGTCTACGTAATCTTTATAAGCTTGTTACTATTAGTCATTTGCGATATTTAAACAAACGACCTTTGTTGCCTCGTAAGGTTATAGAGGAACATAGAGAAGGTCTTATTCTTGGATCAGCTTGTGAAGCAGGTGAATTATATCGTGCTGTACGCAGTGGTGCCAGTGATGAAGAATTAGAAGCAATTGCAGAATTTTATGATTATTTGGAGATTCAGCCTACAGGTAATAATATGTTTTTAGTACGTGAAAATATTTGTACTGAAAATGATTTACAGGAACATAATCGTAAAATATACGAGCTTGGAAAGCGTTTGGGCAAGCTTACTGTAGCTACTTGTGATGTTCATTTTCTAAATCCGGAAGATGCTCAGCTTCGTGCTATTTTGCAGGCAGGGCAGAATTATAAGGATGCAGATATGCAGCCTCCTTTGTATCTGCATACTACAGAGGAAATGTTGGCAGAATTTTCTTATTTGGGAGAAGAGGCAGCCTATGAAGTAGTAGTTACTAATACCAATAAAATTGCTGATATGATTGAGAGAATTAAACCTGTACCAGACAGAGATCAGTTATATTCCCCGTCAATTCCTGGTGCTGAGGAGTCGGTAAGAGATCTTTCTTATGCTAAAGCTCATGAATGGTATGGTGATGAACTGCCGAAAATTGTTGAAGATCGACTGAAGATGGAATTAGATGCAATTATTGGTCACGGATTTTCGGTGTTATACTTTATTGCTCATAAATTGGTTAAACATTCTATTGATCGTGGGTATCTTGTTGGTTCACGTGGCAGCGTAGGTTCATCTTTTGTAGCAACGATGCTTGATATAACAGAAGTTAATGCTCTTAAGCCACATTATCGTTGTCCTAATTGTCGTTATAGTGAATTTTTTGTTAATAATGAA
>CAZQQK010000015.1:16785-24573 GCA_964595445.1 uncultured Phascolarctobacterium sp. | reverse complement strand
CATGGTCATAACCTGGCATCCATAAAGTATTATGCCCCATCATACGGTGCCAACGGATTAAAATATCCTGCAACGTATTATCCAATGCATGCCCCATATGCAGCTGTCCCGTAATATTAGGCGGCGGAATAACAATACTAAAAGATTCTTTTCCTTCCTCTACTTCTGCATGAAAATAACGATGTTGCTCCCAAAACTGATACCATTTCTTCTCTACTGAAGCAGGATCATAAACCTTGGGAATATTATGTTCTTCGCACATTTACTATTCCTCCTTAAAATGCAAAACCCTGTCCTTATTGGACAGGGCGAATAATCGTGGTACCACCTATCTTCCTTGTATATAAAACACAAGGCACTCAACGCACGTAACGTGTGCTTGCACGTCTTCACCTACTAAATTTTACCTTAAAAGTATAATAAAAATACTTAAAAATAAATCGTTCAACAAAGCAGCTCCCGGACTACACTTTTCCAATGCCGCACAGCTCACACCAACCGCTGTTTCTCTTTGCCGGCATCAAAGGTCAAGCCTTCCGCTCATTGCCTGTAAATATTCTGCTATTCTATATATCTTAGCAAGGATATAGGGAAGTTGTCAAGGCGAAAGATTTCAAAAACATATACACTTGTAATATGTATTCATATCAACTTGCTGAAATAAATTTTTTGACACTAAATAATAGCTATTTTATAATTTTTTACCTTTCATTTTTAAAACCACTGCTAATAAAAGACTTATTACAAAACAAGCACTGAAAAAATACAATGTAAAGCTGTAGCTCTGTGTATGTTCATAAATTACAGAAAGTAAAAGCGGCCCGACAATGCCTGCTAATCCCCAAGCTGTTAGAATTCGTCCATGAATAGCACTTAATTGTTTTGTACCAAACAAATCGCTTAAATATGCCGGCATACAAGAAAATCCCCCACCATAACAGGTAATAATAACAAAAATCAGCAGTTGAAAAAAGAAACTGTCATTTACATCTCCAAGTAAATAAAAAGCAAAGATTTCAATAATAAAAAATACTATATATGTATTAGCACGCCCTAAATAATCAGAAGTTGTTGACCATACTATTCGACCAGCACCATTTAGTAAACCTATAATTCCTACCATTGATGCCGCTGCTGACGGAGACATCCCAATAACTTCCTGTGCCATAGGAGAAACAACAGCTAAAAGTGCAATACCGCAGGCAATATTCGTAAAAAATATCCACCATAATGCATAAAACTGCCAAGTATGCATTGCCTGCTGCACAGTGAACTGATTTTGCTGCGAAATCTGTACTTTAAATGTTCCCTTACCAGCAGATATTTGTTGTTTAGGTGGCTCTAAATATAAAGCAGAAGCAGTCATAACAACGGCATAAAGACTGCCTAATATCAAAAAATTTTCCACCAATCCGTATCTGGCAATTAAAAACTGCATAAGCGGACCAGCAATAAGGCTAGCAAAGCCAAAACCCATTATCGCTAAACCAGTTGCCAAGCCTCTGTTATTAGGAAACCATTTTACCAATGTTGATACTGGTGTAATATAACCTGTACCTAAGCCTATGCCCCCAATAACACCGTAAAATAAATATAGCAACAACAAACTTTGCTGCGACAAAGCATATGCACTGCCAAACATTCCAGTAACAAAAAATAGCATAGAAACTAGACCACTGTAACGTGGACCATATTTTTCTACATAAGTGCCTAAAAAACCTGCTGAAGTTCCCAAAAATAAAATTGCTAAAGAAAAAGTCCACGTTACCTCTTTCAAAGAAAAACCCATTTCCTGCATAATAGGCTTTGCCAATACACTCCACGCATATACACTTCCTATGCTGATATGAATGCCTATTGCTGCCAGAACAATCAGCCATCTGTTTTTTGTTTGCTGCATAATTAACTCCTTCTTTCCTTTTGAATTAACCATTTAGCTCTGGCATTTCTAATGTTGATAAAAGAAAAACGCCTGAGCAAATAACTTTGCCCAGACGGTCGGCACTTACAGGAATCTGCCTCCACGTGGTTATTTCCACTCATCCGTCAGGAAGCAGGCTGCTTTTTGGTTATACGTTAATTATACACATTGAAATTCATTTGTCAATATTTAGTATCTCATTTTTTATATTGTGCCATATATTGTATCGTTTGTTATAAAACAAAAAGGAAGAGACTGATTTTACCCAACCTCTTCCACTTAGCTAATATGTTATTTTTTCATATTGATTGTTGTCGTATGCTGACAATGAGAACAACAAGACTTACTGCCGCCCTCACTACAGCCAATGCAGCCACCGCTCTTATGCGATTTTATAACCTGCTTAGCTGCCAAATATACACAAGCAATTATAATTAAGCCAACTATCCAAGTTGCCATTTTAGCACCTCGTTTCTAAGCTCTAAAAAATACATCTTAAATATTAAAATTATTTAGCATCTACACTCAGTACTGTTTCAGCCTTAGATTTTTTTGCTGGACGAAACAACAAATATAGAAAAGCAACAAAAAATACAGCGGCAACTCCAGTACCAAAGCTAAATGCTTCACCGCCAACAAAAACTCTGCCAAACTGATAAACCATTAAGCCAATGCTATAAGCATATAAGTTTTGGAAGAGAATAGTTGCAAGAGTCCACTTTTTGCTGTTCATTTCCTGACTCATAGTAGATATTGCAGCCAAACATGGAGAGTCCAGAAGATTGAATATCAAGAAAGTAACAGCTGCCACAGAACTTGGGAAAAACATCATTACAGAAGTCCATAAATCTGCATCTTCTTCAGTTGCTTCAGCTAAACCTGATAAAATAGCCATAGTACTTACAATAGATTCTTTAGCAACAAAGCCTGAGAATGCAGCAGCAACTGCCTGCCAACTGTCAAAACCTAAAGGAGCAAAAATAGGAGCAATACCATTACCAATATATGCAATAAAGCTCTTTTCTGTATCAACCATGGCAATAGAGCCTTCATCAATACCGTAACTTGCTAGGAACCACATTACTACACAGCACAAGAAAATAATTGTACCAGCTTTTTTCAAGAATCCAGCAACACGTTCCCAAGTATGAAGAAGTACATTTTTGGCGGCTGGCATATGATATGCAGGAAGTTCCATTACAAACGGAGCAGGATCTCCGGCAAATAACTCTGTCTTTTTAAGAATAATGCAGGCAGTAATTACAGCAAAGAAACCTACAAAATACATTATCGGAGCCATATACCAATCACCGCCCATAATTGCACCCGAAAGCAATGCAATTACCGGAAGTTTAGCACCACAAGGAACAAAAGTCGTTGTCATAATCGTTAAACGGCGATCTTTTTCATTTTCAATAGTTCTTGTAGACATAATTCCTGGAACACCGCAGCCTGCAGAAATCAGCAAAGGGATAAAACTTTTTCCGCTCATACCAAATTGACGGAAGAAACGATCCATAATAAACGCAACACGAGCCATATAGCCGCAGTCTTCAAGAAAACTAAGCAGTAAGAAAACTATAGCCATCTGCGGTGCAAACCCAATAGGAGCACCAATACCACCAATAATACCATCAACAATTAAAGATATAAGCCATTCCTCACATCCAGCTGCTTCTAAACTTTCCTGAACCCAAGGCTGAATCCATTCTCCAAACAACGTATCATTAGTAAAATCTGTTACTATAGTACCAATAGTTTCAACGGCTATATAGTAAACAAGAAACATAACAAGTGCAAAAATCGGCAAAGCTAAAAAGCGATTAGTAACAATGCGGTCAATTTTATCAGAAATAGTTAACCCTGTCTGCCCTTTCTTGACAGCCTTAGCCATCAGCTCACCTATATAATTATACCGCTCACTGGTAATAATACTTTCTGCATCATCATCAAGTGCTTCCTCACAAGCACTAATATAGTCTTCAATTTTAGCTTGTTCGCCATCAGTAATTCCAAGCACAGCAGCAATTTTTTTATCACGTTCAAAGAGCTTTACTAAAAGCCACCGCTCACTTATTCCTTGAACTTTATTTCCTAATTCATGTGCAATTTTATTTAAAGCATTTTCAACCTCTGCACAAAAATGCATATATTTAGGAGCTGCACTGCCCGCAGAGCTTATTGCTTTTTCAGCTGCTTTTTGAGTACCTTCTCCCTGTAATGCTGAAGTTTCTATGATACTGCATCCCAGTTCACTGGAAAGCTTTTTGATATCTATAACATCACCATTTTTTCGTACAATATCAATCATATTCAAAGCAATAGTAACAGGAATACCCATTTCTACTATTTGAGTAGTCAGATAAAGATTTCTTTCAATATTAGACCCATCAACCAGATTTAAAATTCCATCAAGCTCTGTTTCCAACAAATAATTACGAGAAATAACTTCCTCTAAAGTATAGGGAGAAAGAGAATAAATTCCAGGAAGGTCAGTAATAATCACATCTTCATGTCCTTTTAAAGCACCTTCTTTTTTTTCTACAGTTACTCCCGGCCAATTACCAACGTATTGATTAGAGCCCGTAAGATCATTAAACATTGTAGTTTTTCCGCAGTTAGGATTACCTACCAAAGCTATTTTTATTTGCTTCATCTTAACCTCCTTTTATTCCACAACAATGTGTTCAGCTTCGCCATTACGCAGAGTAAGTTCATAACCACGTACAGTTATTTCTACTGGATCTCCCAAAGGTGCTACTTTTCGTACAAATATACTAACTCCCTTAGTTACTCCCATATCCATGATTCTTCTTTTTACAGCCCCTTCGCCAATAAGCTTAATTACTGTAACAGTATCACCTACAGCAACATCTTTTAAAGTTTTCATTGCATCCTCCGCTTAATTAAATAAATATCTTCGCTGCCATCTGTCTGCTTAATGCAATTCTGGCATCTTTTATATTAACAATTAAATTACCATCCAGTTCAGATATTACTGTAACGCTTGCGCCTTCAACAAACCCAAGATTTTCAAGAAAGCGTCTGGTTTCATCTTTGCCATGTACTGCGTTAATAATATTCGTCTCGCCTTGGCGAGCCATTAATAAAGGCATCATAATTTTAACCTCCATAAATTGTTAGCTACTACTAACTTTGCAGGATTTTTTTAGTAGTTAGGTGTTCCTAACTACTAAAAAAAGTTTACGCCTGCTATTGCTGTTTGTCAAGCTTTTTTTATAAAACCATAAGCTAATTTACAAAATTAGTTAGTCTAAGCTTTCTTGTATACAAAAAAGTAAGCAGGCTGATTGCAGCGACAACGCAAAGTCAGATTTCTTAACTAACTTTGCGTGACACCTCAAATTAATCAGCCTACTTTTTACTCGTACTTTTTATAAAGAACACGTATAGAATTTAATACGCATAATAATGATACACCTGTATCAGCAAATACAGCAGCCCACATTGAAGCATAGCCCATAAGACCAGCAATCATAATAATTATCTTAACAGCTAAAGCAAAAATAACATTCTGCCATGCAATAGCACCTGTCGCACGTGCAATAGCAATAGCTTGCGGAATAGCCTTAACTTCAGAATTCATAAAAACTACATCAGCAGCTTCAATAGCGGCATCAGCACCACTTCCCATTGCTGCACCTGCATCAGCTCCAGCAAGCACTGGAGCATCATTAATACCATCACCAACAAACATAACTGGGCCATATTTATTACGCAGCATATTAAGTTCCCTTAGCTTATCCTGCGGCAGTAATTGAGCATGAACTTCATCAATACCAGCTTCCCTAGCAACAGCTTCTGCTTCTTTAGCAGCATCACCAGTAAGCATAGCTGTAACCAATCCCTGTTTTTTCAATACGTTAATAGCTTCTTTAGCATCAGGCTTTAAAGTATCATTTATCAACAGTTGCCCAATATATTTGCCATTGTCAGCAACTAAAACCTCACTGCCGCTTTCAACTGAAGTATAATCAAAAAGTTTTACACCAAAGCGTTCTAAAAGCTTACTATTTCCGCAAAGTAGCTGACGTTCACCAAAATAAACAAGCAAGCCTTCACCAGCTATTTCTTCAAATTTATCTGGACGTACTAATTTCATATTTTTTCTTTTAGCTGCTTCCGTAATACTAACAGCAATAGGATGAGTAGAAACAAGTTCAGCACTCGCACACAAATACAGTAACTCATCTGCATTAATTCCAATTTGTGGATTTATATGCTGTAAAACAAAATTTCCTTTAGTAACTGTGCCAGTTTTATCCATAACTACAGCAGCAATATTTTTCAATGCTTCCATAGCTACACCGCCCTTAAAAAGAATTCCGTATTTTGATCCTGCACCAATACCAGAAAAAAACGCTAGCGGCACGCTCAATACTAAAGCACAAGGACAACTAATTACCAGAAAAGTCAGTGCTGTATAAATCCATTTGTTCCAATCTCCTGTAATTAATGAAGGAACAACAGCAGTGACTAAAGCAACAGCAACTACAAAAGGTGTATAAATACGCGCAAATCGAGTAATAAAACGGTCAATCGCAGGCTTGCTGGCAGCAGCATTTTCCACACTGTCCAAAATGCGAGTAACCATAGATTCTTCCAAAACTTTTTCTACGCGTATTTTTAACATCCCAGAAGTATTAACACAACCGGAAACAATTTCATCGCCATATTTACGCTTTACTGGAACAGGCTCGCCGGTAACTGGGGACGTATCAACTAAACTTTCGCCCTCAATAACAACCCCATCCAAAGGAATTCTGTCACCTACACGTACCAAGAGTATATCTCCTACATGTGCATCAGCAGCAGGAATAATTTTTACATCATCACCTACTAAGAGATTTACAACCTCTGGACGCATATCTACAGCATCCATAATCTGTCCACGACTCTTTTCTACCGCACGCTGTTCAAAATATTCACCTACACGATAGAAAAACATAACGCCTACAGCCTCTTCCCAAGCCTGAATAGCAAATGCACCTAATGTAGCTATTGTCATCAGAAAGTTTTCATCGAAAACATTACCCTTAATAATATTTTTAACAGCAGTGCAAACAATACGACCACCTAAAAGAATATAAGCAAATACTAAACAATATATATGATAAGTTTCTGGCATAAGACCAAACCACTCAGTAATGATAAATACTGTACCGCCAAAAATTATCTCTATCAAGATTTGTTTTTCACTTAAATTAGAAAAAAGTCCACCTGCTTTTTTTCTTTCTTCCAGTTCCGGTGCCAGCGAAGGTTTTCCATCAGTCTCTACAAGAAGTACTCCTTCTTCTATTTTATCTGCAACTATCTGCATCTTCTTTAAAAGTCCATCATGATTCTCCGCAGTAATTTTCAACTTTTTAGTAGTAAAAGTTAATACTGCTTCATCAACTTCCGACATATCAGCCAAGGCTCTTTCAATCTTTGCCCCACAATTTGCGCAATCTAAATTTTTTACTAAATATATACGAGTTTTTGCATTGTCAATTTTAGGTTTTCGATCACGCGGAACTACAACTACATCAGATTCTATAGATGTACAAATCTCCTGAATCAACGGCAGTATTTTATTATGATCAGCAGCAGATAAACGTAATTGTTTAGTTGCAAAACTTACATTAGCATAAGTAACACCAGGCAATTCTTTAATTTTGTATTCCATCTTAGCCGCACAATTTGCACAGCCAAGATTTTTCAAAATATAAACTCGTTTTATTTTATCTGCATCCGGCATACGACAGGTACACTTAGCCAAACTTTCACCACATATATCGCAATATTCTTCATGCGGATGACATACTTCACAATCGCAATTAGCATGTTCATGATGATGCTCATGT
>CAZQQK010000015.1:0-16685 GCA_964595445.1 uncultured Phascolarctobacterium sp. | reverse complement strand
GCATGTTCATGATGATGCTCATGTTCATTACATTCTAAATCATGATTTTCACCATGTGTATGCTTAGGAACATGACCCATAGTTTTATGATCATGGTCCTTGCCGCAGTGGCCGCAGGTACAGCTATCAGGATGTTTGCTGAAATCTTCTACGCTGTCAATACGTCCAGCAACTTCTTGATAACTGCGTACATCATCAGCACTATTACGTATATCTTCAAGATCATGCAGCTTTCTCATTTATAAATACCACCTTTCACAATAGATTACTTAAATTGCATGAGTATTTATTCATGTGTTTTTGAAAAATAATATGAAAGACAGAACTGTCTTTCAAAATCTTCTCTACAAATATTATAACACATAAAACATATGAGTCAATAATCATTTGTACTCACAAAAAATTATATGAGATTGGGTACGGAATAAATCCGTACCCATTAAATAAAGATCAATCGTATAAATGACAGGCAACCCAATGACCTTGCTCAACTTCTCTAAGGTTTGGCTTAACCTGCACACAACGTTCAGTACAATGCTCACAGCGACTTGTAAAAGGACATCCTGGAGGCAAATCAAGAGGACTTGGAATTTCTCCATCTAAAGGATCTATTTTTTCACCAGGTTTAAAATCAACTTTAAAAACTGCCTTCATCAAAGCTTTAGTATAAGGATGTTTACAGCTTTCAGCTATTCGTCCATTTTCCAACCATTCTACAACATTACCCAAATACATTACTGCCACTTGATGACACATTAAATCTACTAACCCTAAATCATGGGCAATAAATAAATATGTAATATTTTTTTCTTTTTGAATACGACACAGCAGCTCACAAATTTTCTCTTGCACAGAAACATCAAGTGCACTGGTTGCCTCATCACAAACAATAATTTTAGGTTCTAAAGCCAGAGCACGTGCAATCCCCAAACGTTGACGCTGTCCGCCTGACATGCTATGAGGATAACGATCTTTAAACTCTGTTGGAAGTTCTACCATTTCCAACAGCTCCGCTGCTTTTGTATCTACTTCACTGTCTTTTATCAAACCAAAATTTTTTAGTGGTTCAGTCAAAATATCTTTCACTAACATCTTAGGATTGAAAGCAGCTGTCGGATCCTGAAATACCATCTGGATATTTTTACGGTCCTGTCGCAGCATTTCTCCTTTAGACTTCATTAAATCATGTCCTTCAAATATAGCCTCACCAGAAGTAGCAGGATGAATACGCAATAACGTACGTACCAATGTACTCTTGCCGCAGCCAGATTCACCAATAATACCAAGTGTACGCCCTTCATAAGCACGTAAAGTAATATCATTGCAGGCAGTCAGAAATTTACCGCCATCAACCGCAAATTTTTTCGTAAGATGATTAATTTCCAGTACCAGTTTACCATTATCGCAGGCAGCAATATTAGCTTTGTCCATAATATGTCTTACCTCCTATAACTGGTACCGCTTTCAGTAACTGCTTTGTATAATCATGCTGTGGATGAGCAATAACCTTTTCACGCGGGCCATATTCTACAACATGACCGCCCTTCATAACCATAAGCTTATTGGATACATAAGAAGCAACACCTAAATTATGAGTTACAATAATAACAGCTACCCCATATTCATTACGAATATCCACAATCTGACGAATAATCTGTGCCTGTGTAGTAACATCTAAAGCACTGGTTGGCTCATCAGCCAATAAAATTTTAGGACTGAAAATCATAGCCATAGCAATACCAACACGCTGACGCATACCGCCAGACAATTCAAACGGATAACTATTCATTATATTTTCCGGATTGGGAAGACGCACATTTGTAAGCATATCGCAGCACATTTTATAAGCCTGATCTTTTGATTTATCAGGCTGATGCGCCTGTACATAATCAATAAACTGATTACCTATCCGCCGAATTGGATTAATCATATTGCCGCTATCCTGAAAAATCATAGACATTTCACTGCCATACATTTTACGCCATTGTTCAGGCGTATTTTTAAGTACGTCCTGCCCTTCAAAGGTAATACTTCCTCTGCTGACACGACCAGCACCAGGCAAACAGCCCATAATTGCACGAATAACAGTAGTTTTACCACTGCCAGACTCACCAACAATGGACATTATTTCACCTTTATCAAGTTCTAGATTGGCACCAGTTACAGTTAATTTATTACCGTAACTAATATCTAAATCTTTTACTTCAAGTAGCATCGAGCCTTACCTTCTTTATAATTTATTAATTAGCAGGTTTAATATCTTTAGTCAGCCAATAGTAATCGCAGGGCAAAATTTCTGCATTTGCAATAGACTTATTAGAAACCATATTAGTCTGCGGATGACCAAATACTAATGAAGCAGCATCATCAAGAATAACTTTCTGCATTTCAATAATCAGCTCGCGACGTTTAGCAGGATCAAACTCTACACCCAGTTTATCAGATAAAGCATCATAAACAGGGTTGCTGTATCCAGAACCATTTTGTTCCTGACCTGTTTTAAGGTACATATTCATAAATACTTCTGGATCACCTGCCTGCAAACACAGTACATTGGAAATCAGCAAATCATATTCACCTTTTCTGCCGATACCATCAAGAACATTGTAATCAACATTTTTCAGGTTAACTTTAATACCAACCTTTTTTGCATCAGCTTGAGTTGCTTCTGCATACAGAGGCAGTTCTGCACGACCGCTGTAGAATACAAAATCTAATTCCATATTTTTGCCGTCTTTATCAACATAACCATCGCCGTCGGTATCTTTCCAACCTGCTTCTTCCAACAGCTTTTTAGCACTTTCTACATTATATTGATTTTTATCATACTTATACAGCTCATCATAACCATAATCAACAGAAGGAGGCAGGTAAGGGCCGCCAGGAACAAAAGTATCTTTCAGCAAAACTTTATTATAAGTTACACGATCCAATGAGCGCAATAAAGCTTCACGAACTTTCAAATCGCCAAGCGGTCTATCTGGACGTACATTCAGACGAGCCAATACATCACGTAAAGAAGCAATGCTGGAAATATTATATTTATCTTTATTATTGAACAGAGCAAGATCTCCTGCCGCAATATTTATCGCAAAATCAATTTCACCTTTTTGCAACGCCATTGCACGAGTATTGGGATCATCTATAGTCAAAACATCAACTGCTTTAAACGGAACATCACCATCCCAATACTTTTCATTTTTTATCATTTCAGCTTTAGTCTTGGTATAGCTTTTTACGGCATATGGACCAGTACAGATAGGTCCTTGTTTTGCGGTATCACGTTCATTAATAGTATTCATATCAACAATAATAAACAGCGGATCACCTAGCATACCAGGCAGCGTAGGAACGGGTTTCTTAGTTTTGATAATAACATTCTGACCTTCACCTTTAATAGATGCATACTCAAACATGGATTTTGCACGTGGCGCTTTTTCGAAAGTACGCAGAATAGATGCTGCTGCAATTTCACCAGTCAGTTTTATTCCATTAGAGAAACATGCTTTGTCATTAATATGGAAAGTCCAAGTCAATTTGTCATCAGAAATACTCCATTTATCAGCAAGCCATGGAGTAGAATTCATTTTCTTATCAAATTTAACCAGACATTCACCAAGACCATAGCGCATTACAACCCAGCCGAAATAGTTATCTGTTGGCTCTAAAGAATCAGCAAAGTTAGTAACACCAAATTTTACAGAGTCCTTATGTTCTGCTTTTTTGTCATCACCGCCACAACCTGCTGCTGCAAATGCCAATAACCCAACCATAGCCGCTGCTGCGGTAACCTTAAACATTTTTTTCATTGTACATCTCTCCATTTCATATACTCATTAAACGTAAAAGACAAAACTACTATATACGAGCAATTATTCATTGACATCATTGCGCGGATCTAAAACATCACGCAGATTATCACCCCAAAGGTTAAAAATCATAACAGTCACAAAAATTGCCAAACCGGGGAATATCATAAGCCAAGGAGCCGTTTGTAATTGCTGACGACCTTCATTAAGCATTAACCCCCACTCAGGAGCAGGTGGCTGGCTGCCAAATCCTAAAAAGGATAAGCCTGCAAGTTCCATCATTAATGCACCAATATCTGCCGCAGCAGTAATTACCATCATCGGAAGAATATTGGGCAATATATGTACCCATAAGATATGCGAAGGAGTTCCGCCATTAACGACAGCAGCTTCTACAAAATCACGCCTTTTAATCTGAAGTACCAAACTACGTGCCAAACGTGCATATTTCGTCCAACTGACAATAGTCAGAGCAATAACAGCATTGACCAGACTTCCTCCCATAATACCTGCTACGGCAATAGCAAGAATCATTCCGGGGAAAGAAATCATCATATCGGAAAGGCGCATAATTACCATATCTGCCTTACCGCCAAAATATCCAGAAAGCACGCCCATAGTAGTACCTACTATAAATACGCAGGCAACTAAAAACAAAACACCGCTAAGTGAAGCACGTGCACCATAAAGTACACGACTAAAGCAATCACGACCAAGCTTATCTGTGCCAAATAAATGTTGTGCACTTGGCTCCTGAAACGCATCTCTCATAGTTGCATGGGTAGGATCGTAAGGAGCAAGCACAGGTGCTGCCAACGCAATTGCAATAAGAACAACTACTAAAATCGAGGTTACGGCAAAAGCTCTGTTAGTTTTTAAACCATTAATAATTGTTTCCATATAGCTTTTACCTTACCTTTCTTAACCGGGGATCCAGATAGTTATAAGAAATATCAACAATAAGGTTAATAATCATATACATTAAAGCTATCCAGATAACAACACCCTGTACTAATTGAAAATCACGGTAAGTTATAGCTTCAATAGCTAATCTGCCAAGACCCGGCCACTGAAATACCATTTCAATTACCGCAGCACCGCCTAAAAGATTGCCCAATGACAAACCAAGTAGCGTAATTAAAGGCAGCATAGCATTAGGCAGAACTTCTTTCCAAAGAATATGACTCTCTGACATACCACGTGCTCTGGCACCAATTACGTAATCTTGATGCAGTTCTTCCAAAATTGCTGCACGCACCTGACGTGTATACTTAGATGACATTGCAAAAGCCAATGTAGCTGCAGGAAGAATTATCGTATCAATACCTATAGTTCCACCAACAATAGGGAACATATCCAGTTTCAGACCAAAAATCCACAACAGCATCAAGCCTACCCAAAATCCAGGCATCGAAACTCCCATAAAGGTAAAACCACGCACTATATAGTCAAACCAACCGCCGCGGTTTACCGCTGAATAGATTCCTAAAGGAATGGATACTATCATCATCATAGCCAGTGAAGCCAATGATAAATAAATAGTTCCCGGCAGACGACTCATGAGTTCATCTACCACTGGTGCTTTTGCCATATATGAAAATCCCAGATTTCCCTGCAGTGCACGTCCCAGCCAATCCAAATATTGGAAAAAGAACGGTTTGTCCAGACCTAACTCTGCACGCAGTGCATCAATTTCAGCCTGGCTTACAATAATATCCTCATTGCCGGCAATCATTTGACGAACAACATCGCCGGGTGCCAGCATTACCAAAGCAAAAGTAATAAAACTTATGCCCACTAGGACAAGAGCGATCTGACCCAAACGAGCCAAAATCTGCTTTTTAGACAAAACGCATCATCTCCATCAAAAAATAACCTTTTCCTGCTTAAACACAAAGAAAAGGTTTACATAGCAACGTGCACTATTGCGTCATGTAATATATCTCTGTCACAAGCAGGAATATATCAACTGAGGCTGTTGACTGACTAGCTTCGGCAAAGCATCACAGTGGCTGGACCGTTGCGGAATCACACCGCATTCAACATCAATCTGAACTTCACAGACTACCTCAGCAGACTAAAAAATCAGTTGTTTTAACAAGACATAGTAGTGTTAGATTTATCAGTTATATATTCATAATAGCACTAACTCTCAATAATTGCAACTATTTTGTTACAAGTTCATTCTCATTGTGAAGTTATGTTTTAAAGATGGCAAATAACATAAAAGTATTATCGACTGTGCAATCATAAAGCCTAAAAGAGCCAGCCAAAGACCGCTGTTACCCAATAAAGGAACAAGCTGCCACTGCATAAGATAAAATACAGTCAGAGCCAACAACATCATATTTCTAATGGGAGCAGTATATGTAGCTCCACAAAAAACTCCGTAAAGTACCATACCAACTCCAGCACAAACAGGATAAAAAAGAACAAAAATATTATAATTCATTGCCGCATTAACTACGGTCTCAATATTCGTAAACAAGCAAATAAAAAATTCATAGCCTATAGCATAACTTCCCATAAGAATTATAGATAAAACCAAAAGCCATTTAAATGTCATTTTGATTGCAGTATCCAACATTTTTATATTCTGTGCACCAACAGCACGACCGCTGAAAATAGCAGCACCATTAGCCATACCATCAATAAGATAACTCATAATATCTTTCAGCTGCAATAATACGGCATTAGCAGCTAAAACTATTGTTCCAAAAGAAGCACCTACAGCAGCAATAATATTATTTACTGTAAGCAGGCAGGCAGTACGTATCATCAAATCAGCATTTACCTTAAGCATTCCTATAAATGTACGCCAATCTAATAATTCTCCCCAAGGCAGATTACTATAATCAAAATCACCATAATAATACATAAGAACTGCACCAAGGATACCGCCATAAATTTGACTCAACAAAGTCGCTAAAGCTACACCAGTAATATCCATATGCAGCCAAAAGACAAACAGAATACTTAAAAACATATTTAGTACGTTCATTGATACCTGCATAAAAACACTTGCACGCACACGAGTCTGTCCCATCAACCATCCTAAAGCTACATAATTGAACAACACCAAAGGTGCTCCCCAAATTAAGATATAATAATAAATACGGCATAACTCATTTACCTCCGAAGCAGCACCAATCATTGCAAGATAAAGCTCCAATATAGGCTTTTGGAGAATAATACAGGCAAAGCTTACCAATACAGCCAACACCAAAGGTTTAAAAAAAGCCAGTAAAGCCAGCTGTTTATCTGAAGCCCCAAAAGCCTGAGCTGCATAACCAGTTGTACTCACTCGCAAAAAACCAAATAACCAATACAAATTGTTGAACAATATAGCTCCCAAAGAAACTGCCGCAATATATTTAGGATCTGAAAGCTGCCCCATAACCGCAGTATTAACTGCTCCCATCAGCGGCTGTGTCATTGTTGACAGCATAAAAGGAATCGTAAGTCCCAAATATTCACGATTTGTCAGCAAGTTCATCTTATCTGACTTCCTTTCTTATTCGTATTCTATTTTATTTTAAAAAAGCTCTTGTGTGAGTAGCTTATCACATGTTATAATTTATTGCAAGCGAGAAATATGAGCTTATAAAATTTTAAAACAGATATCAATCTCTTGCCAATATTGTTAACTATAAAAATTTTGATTGAATATCTTTACTATAGCAGTATCAAAGTATGAAGTATATCTAAAGGAGTGAGTATATGTCTGAAACTTTAAAAATATGCGGACTTACGGTAGAACGTGGACATAAACTGCGTACATATTTGCCAGTTCCTGATACCAAGATAAAAATACCTATAACAATAATCAACGGCAATGATGACGGCCCTACACTGCTCATAACAGCAGGCATTCATGGCGGTGAATATCCTGGAATAGCTGCTGCAATGGAGTTAGGTCGTGATATTGAACCAGAGCATGTAAAAGGCTGCCTAATTATGATGCATCCGGTTAATATCCAAGGTTTTTGGGCTCGCCGCGAAATGATCGTCCCCGAAGACGGAAAAAATCTTAATCGTGTTTTTCCCGGAGACCCCTTAGGCACCTTAGCTGATAAAACCGCTTATCTTATAAGCAGTAATTTTTTCCCTATCGCGGATTTCTATGTAGATATGCATAGCGGTGATATCCATGAAAGCTTACATCCTTATGTTTATTACCCAGGACAGCCTACTCCTGAAATAGAAAAAAAATCCCGTTCAGTAGCACGTGTACTAGATATGGAATATATGGTACGCTCATTGGCAACAGGCGGTGCTTATAACTATGCTGCAAGCACCGGCTTACCATCTATTCTTATTGAACGCGGAGGTGCAGGTTTATGTCTGCACGAAGATATTGAAGCATACAAAGACGATATACGTAATATTTTACGAAAATTAAAAATGTTTTCTCTGCCAGTTAAGCCGCGCCACCACTCTCCGCGTGATGTAGAAAATCTAATATATCTGGAAGCACTGGAAACAGGCTGTTGGCTGCATCATATCCACAGCGGTGATTTTGTAGAAGAAGGACAAGTTTTGGGACGTATAACAGATGTCTTTGGCAACACACTAACAACCTATTATGCAGAGCAAACAGGTGTCATACTTTATGTATGCCCTGCGCTCGCCTCTCCTAAAGGAACCATTCTTGTAGCTTACGGAATCATCAAAGAAGATGCGGAATACTAAATAAAGCAAATATGTATTGACTGCACTTTGTTTATATCTCATGCAAGATGTATATCACCACTCACCTTGTATGAGACAGCAACATTTAGGTGCGGAGCAGAAACAGCATTTGCTGCGTGGTTTTAGTATGAAGATTTTTTATAAAAAAAGACAACACAAATGTGTTGTCTTTTTTGCTTTTATCAGCAAACTTATAAGATTTTCTATTTTTATATAATGGAATGGCGGAGACGGTGGGATTCGAACCCACGTGCCGAACAAACGGCAAACTGATTTCGAGTCAGCCGCGTTATGACCACTTCGCTACGTCTCCAATATATTGCTTTTGTCAACAGCAAAAGCTTATACTAACACCAATATTATATAATAAAAAAACAATATTGGCAACCAGCAAACTAATTACTGCACTGCATCTGCTTACGCATTTTATTTTCTGCACGTCTGTTTCTAAAAAACTCTTTCATCACAGCGGCACACTCTTCTTCACAAATACCACTAACAACTTCAGCACAATGGTTAAGATTGGGGTTAGCTATGATATTAAAAATTGACTCTGCTCCACCAGCTTTCACATCAGGACAGCCATAAACAACTCGCTCAATACGACTATTGACAATAGCACCACTGCACATCGGACAAGGCTCCACTGTTACATATAATACACAGCCACTCAACCGCCAACGTTTCAATTTACTGCAAGCAGTTCGAATAGCAATAATTTCCGCATGCGCTGTGCCATCCTGCCACGTTTCACGCATATTATGTGCCGCTGCAATCACTGCCCCAGTTTCCTGTTCAACCACTACTGCACCTATCGGAATTTCCCCCATTGCAGCAGCTTTATGAGCTTCTGCCAATGCCATTTTCATATAAAACTTATCATCCAGCATAATTACTCTGCAGCCTCCATAAGCAGTTCCCATTTTTCCATAAGTTCTGCTATTTTTATTTCATAGGCTTCATGTTCCGCTGCCATTTTTGCACTGAACTCTGGGTCAAGGTGATTTTCAGGAGCAGCCATCTGTTTTTCTAAAACTCCCATCATAGCTTCCTGTTCGCGAATCTGCAATTCGACTTTAGGAAGCAACTTAATTGCTTCTTCACGACTATAACGACGAAGTTTACTATCCTGCGGTTTAACCGCAGCAGTTTCAACATTCTGCTCCATTTGTAAAGGCACAGCCTTTTTTTCTAATTTCTCAACTGCTTCTGCTGCCAATAAATTTGCTTTATTTTTTTCTTCCAAATAAAAATCATAATTACCTTTATAATCCTTGATATCTTGATTCTCTATTTCCCATATTCTCGTGGCAATTTCATTAACAAAATAGCGATCATGGCTCACTACCAAAACAGTTCCGTCAAAAGTTTCCAAAGCAGCTTCTACAGTTTCTCTTGCCATAATATCCAAGTGATTTGTCGGTTCATCAAGTACAAGGCAATTTGCACCATCTAAAACTAACTTTAAAAGTACTAACCGTGCTTTTTGCCCTCCGCTCAGCTCACTAATTTTTTTGAACACATCATCTCCATGAAACAGCATTCCGCCTAACATAGAACGAGTATGTTCTTCCGTAAAACCATATTCAATTACAAAATTTTCTAACAGTGTCTGTTCAGGATTCAGTCGTTCGTAGCTCTGCGAAAAATAACCTATCTGCACTCTGTTACCGATTTTAGCCCTGCCTTTTAATGGTTGCAGTTCCCCCAATATGGTTTTAAGCAATGTCGTTTTTCCAATTCCATTGGCTCCTAAAAGAGCAATTTTTTCGCCACGTCTTATAGTAAGATTTATACGTTCAGCCAAAACCTTAGTTCCATAGCCAATTGTCAAATCTTCCATAATCAATACTCTCTCTGCACACTCAGCAGCAGACGGCAGATGTAAAGCAAATTCTTCATTATGTACAGGTGCTTCTATTCTCTCTAAACGATTCAGCTGCGACTGACGTCCACGTGCCATTTTACTTTTTATACCAGCCTTAAAGCGACGAATATAAGCTTCTGTACGTGCAATATAATCCTGCTGTGCATTATAGGCAGCCTCTAAAGTAGCATTTTGAACAGCCTTCTGCTCCAGATAGCGACTGTAATTACCTTTAAAAGACTGTAACCTGCCACCCTCCATTTCCAAGATTCGTACTGTAACATTATCAAGAAAAGCGCGGTCATGACTGACAACTAAAAGTCCGCCCCTAAATTCCTGCAAATATTTTTCCAACCACTGTGTCATAAAAATATCCAGATGATTTGTAGGTTCGTCAAGAATCATAAAATCAGGATTACGAACTAAAGCAGCAGCTAGCATCAATCGTGTTTTCTGACCGCCGCTTAATGCAGCAGAATCCTGTTGCCACCACGATTCTGTATAGCCAAGACCTATAAGAACACGCTTGATACGATTTTCATAATTATAACCATCAATAAACTCATAACGTTTAAGTATTCTGCTGTATTCCTCCAAGCACATATCCAGTTCTTCTCCATGTAATTGGGCAGAATCAGTTTCAAGCTGTAACAGTTTTTTACGCAGTGAAATAATCTCTGTACAACTCGCCATCATAAACTCCCAGATAGTACCCTGTATATCTGTAAATCCCTGCTGTACATACCCTATGCTGATACCTGGTTCATATTTAATCGTTCCACTGTCTGCCCACTCAGGCTCTAACAGGCAACGCAGCAATGTTGTCTTACCGCTGCCATTTATGCCAACTAAACCGATATGTTCACCTTTTTCTACCATAAAGCTTACATTTTTAAAAATCTCATGTATACCAAAAGCTTTGGCTATTTTATCTACTACTAATTGCATAATGCACTCCTAATTAAGTCATATTCTAAAAATATATTTTAGCAAAAACTATTGCATAATGCAAAGACAACAGAATAGCTATTTCCCTCCAAACGCAAATATAGCTCTGCTTCACGTCAAACATGAAGCAGAGCTATAACTTTGTACATCTGTTAGTACTAATAATTTTTATTAGAAATTATACTGCATACCAACAACAAAAGAACGACCGGGCATCATATACCAATCACCAGGTTTGCCGGAACCATAGATAACATTAGTACGTTCAGCATATGCCTTGTCAAACAAATTATTTACTTTAGCATAGAAACTAATATTCTTAGTAGGTGCATAACTTGCACTCATATTAATAACTGCATACTTATCGGACGGCCATCCCTGCATCCCATCCTCTTGATGTTCAGCATTAGTCCTGCGTATAAAATAATAGCCATCCAAAGCAGCTTTAACCTTAGCGTAATTATAAGATATACCAAAAGTTGCCAAATCTTTCGGCTGATAACCCCAATCATATGTATCCTCATCCATATGTTGGAACAAATGTGCCCAACCAATATTAGCATTCCAATTTTCACCAATCTGAGTCATATACTGCAAATTCCAGCCACGAGCGATGCCATTATCAGCATTTTGATAAGCACCACCATTGACAGCTTGAACAATAGCTCTTTCAGTTTTTGTTTCAAACCAATTCAAAGTCAAAATATTATAATCGTCAAAATTCCTATTGTAACCTATGGTTGTTGTTCGTCCATAAGCAGGTTGAAGCTCACTATTGCCATAATTTCTGTCTGTCAATTGATACATACTTGGAAGAATATAAAAGTCACTGCGGCCTGCATAAACTTTATCTTTCGAGGTAATATCCCAACTCAGTTTATAACTTTTTGAAGTATGATTAGCAAGCTTTACACCATTACCGCTGCTGTTTGTAGGACGATCATGGCGCAGTCCACCAGACAGTGTTACATCAGGAATAATTTCCCAATCATCCTGAATATAGTAAGAAGTATTTTTCATTTTAAAATGGCCTAACTTACTCCTATCACTGCTAAGAGATTTAATGTTATTATCCTTGCCCTCTGCATAATCGATACCCAAAACTATATTATGACGTGAGCTGTTAAATGTAGCCTGCTCACTGATAAAGTTATAAGTATAATCATTATCAGCACTTTCCAAATAATGCCAGTTTTGTGCATATCGTCCATCAGTATTGCTGCGGCGATAAGTAAAAGTATTGCTCCAACGCTCAGACAGTTTTATATCATCTTTCAAGGTCAATGAATCACTGCTGTATTCACCGTCATAATGATTGTGATAAATATAGTCATAACCGTGGAAATCAGATTTTGTCTTATCATAATTCAATGTCAAAGTATGGTCGGGAGTAAAATCATAACTCAGCTTAATACCATAAGATTTGCTGTCAATATCACTCTGCCAGTTTTTACCATTGCCGTCCTCAAAGTCTCCACTCTTTTTATTATCATAGTAAACATGATAAGCAAGGTTATCTTTGCGACCCATAGTATTAACTTTATACTGTCTGGTTGAAAAATCACCGGCAGAAATATCTATAGTTGTTTTTGTATCATTTATTTTGCGGGTAATAATATTAATAACGCCGCCCTTAGCACCGCTGCCATACAATGTACCAGCACTGCCGCGCAAAACTTCTACGCGTTCAATATTATCCATATTGTTTGTTAAGGCAGCATATGTGTAGCCAGCACTATCTCCCTGAAATTCACTCACACGGACGCCATCAACCAAAACTACTACTTCTTTACTGCCGTTAATACGAATACCGCTAAGATTGGCATTCATACCACCATTGCCGCCATAACTTAAAAACTGCACACCGGGAACTGTACGCAATGCTTCTTCAACATTGGTCATGTGCATATCTTCTATTTCTTTACGAGTGATTACACTTATATCAGCTCTGGCATCAGTAATTTTCGTAGGAATACGGCTGGCTGTTATAACCATAGTATCTAAAGAAAATTCCATTTCAGCTGTTTCAGTATCTGATGCAAACGCATTAGCGGATAAACTCATAGCAGCAATTGTTCCAATAATCGCTGCACTAAGCTTTGACTTTTTATAAGCTTTCATATTAATTCCTCACTTTTATTTACTCCAAATTTTGCTCATAAGATCTGAAAAATGTTTTTCCAAATGATTCTTCAGCTGATCAACCAATGCAAAAATCAATGCTGGTGCAAATTTATCATCATCTGCCGGCACACTGAATGTTATAATAACATTTCCCTGTGGATTAATGCTGTATTTAAGCATATTAAATTCATTGTTAAGATCATTAATATAGCTTAAAGCAGCAGCCTTTTTATCCTCAGTTATAGTCACTAAGTGTGCCTGAATATAGCTGTAAACAGTATTATTAACAACCACAAACAAAGGCAGTGTCTGACCTTCAATTAACAGTCTGGTATTAATCAGCAAATTATTTTCATCAATTTGCAGATATTGTAAGCCAGTAATTTTGTTAGCATCTGCAAATTCTTTTAAAGCTGTAAGTTTTTTCTCTGCCAAAGTTACAATTTTTTCCTCTGTAGTTTGTGTCTCAGTTTTTGCGGTTTCTTTTTCCTCAGCCATTTTCCAAATCTCCTTATAAAAAATTTTATAGTAGGGACAGTATTGCTGCCCCTACTTATGAAAATATAGAAATTACTATAGGTTAGAATGTAAATCTCAAACCTGCATTAACTTTCCAATCATGCTTATAATCGCCAGTCAGGCTCTTAGTTACATCTGCAAAGAAGTTTGCTGTCTTGCTCAGATTATAACTTCCGCCCAAAGTCAGCTCACTCCAAGTTCCGCCAAGATCGTAGCTAGTATCCTTGCTTCCGCCAAATTCATCAAGGAAGTGTGTATCTACATCTCCAGCAAATTCATGTGCAAGGCTAAGACGTGCAAAATAGTTTCCATGCTTACTTGCCTGACCTGCTTCTACACCAATACGACCAACAAAACTGTTGAAAGCATCTTGATTGATATCAACACTGCCAAGCTGCTGGCTGTGAGCTGTATAATCTGCACTTCCCAAACGTGCCCAAGTCAACTGTAACTGTGGTTCAATATAACCGCCTGCAATGTCACCGAAACGCATTCCATATTGAGCAGACAAGCTATAACCATCAGCACTGTAATCGCCTTCTAAGCGACCGGTTTCATTACTTGCGCTGAACTCATTCTTCACATGACCAACTTTAGCTGTCAAATCCAGATAGGAATTATTTCCAAGGTCTTTACTGCTGTAAACGCCAAAGCTGTACAATTTAGTATCGCCATCACCTGTCTGATAATTGTCACTGCCATCCAGATAATCAATAGCAACACCAACAGTCCAGCCGTCAGCCAAGGTCTTATCATAACCTACCTGACCAGCCCAATAACTGCCGTCAAAGGAAGTATTATTGCCGCTGTATTTTGTTTGTCCGCCATAGGTTCTAGCCCATGCTCCCTGTTCATCGCCTTTCAGCAAAGCAGCTCGACGATTATAATTATCACCAGCAACGTCACGCCAGCTCATCATGTTGCTCATCATTGCTGTACGTGCTCCCTTAACAAACTCAGACTCACTGGTAGTATACGGTTTATGAGAAGTACCGCTGGTAAAATTGCCTATACCTGTTTCAGTATCAAAGCTCATATCTCCAAGCCATTGAGCAATTCTGTCGCTGGTAAGACCACCAGCAATCTGTACTTGTCCAGTGAGATTTGTATCACTTCCAGCACTGCTGTAAGCCAGTTTTTGTGCCAATGCACTCATAACATTTTCTACATTTTGACGATCATTGAGGTCAACATTTTTACTGCTGGTAGACAAAGTTACCAAAGAACCTTCAGCAGCTTTTTTGATAGTAGTATTACCAGCTGTATAATCTGCAACTTCAGTACCTTTTGTATCACCATGATCATAAACAATAATTGTGCTGCCGCTGTAATTATCAATCGTCAAACCATTAGCATCTTTTTGGTAAATATAACCAGAATGACTGTAATCTTTACCACCGTTCAACTGAGTTACATGACTGCCATTAAAGGGTTCTTCGCCCCATGGTGTCGGCACTTTACCGACTACTTCATTGTTCCAGGTTGCTCCATTTTTCAGCCACAAGTTTATATCTCCTGTAAATGTTTTACCGCCGGATTCCTTGCCGCCTTCTGGGAATTGGTTATAAACTACACCTGTAAAGCTAGAGTCAGCTGTACTCAAGCCTAAATTGATTGTCGATTTTGTATAAACATCAGTAGGATTTACTGCTCCTATCGATGCTACAGCATTGCCTTTTATTGTAACTTTGTTGTTGTCCGCTCCTGTTACCTTGCCAGTTTCATCCTTAACAACGTTCATATTTATTACGCCGTTAGCTGCATAAAGGGCACTGTAACCAGAGCTTGCACCTGCTGCTTCCTTAATGTCTATGTTGCCGCCTTTGACATTGATGGTCGCTCCGCCCATATTAGCAAACAAGCCATTCGCATTTCCGCTTATATCTACATTGCCGTTTACTGTTATTGTTCCGCCAGTTCCACCGCCAGTATTTGCTGTTGCATATATGCCTGATGCACCATATTCTGCATAGCCACCGTTATGTCCGTCTATTTCAATCTTAACATCACCGTTAAATACAGTATCTGCTTTGCTGTAAACGCCCATGGTATTGCTTATACCATCAATTTTCATTTCTGTATTTCCGTTGATTGTCAAGCTGCCTTTGGTATGATATATGCCATATGCTCCATTGCTTTTGGTGCTTTCTAAGTTAATCTTCAACTTATCAGCTGTAACAGTAGTTGTACCTTCTACTTCCTGAGTAATACCAGCATTCTGCTTGGTAGCTTCTGTTACATTCAAGGTGAGCTCTTTGCCTGCTGCATCTATTTTTGCTGCATTCGCCAAATTTATAGCTTTAACGCCTTCACCAGTTACATTAATAGCACTGTCCTCTGTGAATTTATAACTGCCGTCATCTAATACTACACCACCGAAAACATATTCCAAATCTTTGTTTTTATCACCTGTCAATGTGGTATTAAAGGTTTTAGCAATTTGATGATCTGGTGCATCAGGAACAGTAATAGTTTCACTAGCACCGCCTTTACCAGTGCTATCATCAAATACGATATCAGTCAAAGCCCAGGTTACGCTGTCACTGGTTAAACCACCAGCAATCTTTGCTGTACCAGTAAGGTTTCTCTCACTTGTTACATAATTGCTGTAAGTCAATTTACCAGCTAACGCATTCAGAGTATTGCTTATACCCTCTGCATTCATGGTAACGCCCTTACTGCTGGTTACAAGATTAACTGAAGAACCAGCTTCTGCATGTTTGATA
>CAZQQK010000014.1:0-24595 GCA_964595445.1 uncultured Phascolarctobacterium sp. | reverse complement strand
TCAACAGCTTCTTTATCAAAAAATTTTAATAACAAAGCTTTCGCCTTTTGCTTAACATCTGAATCAATATATCCCTGCAAATGAACATAGGCAAAAACAACAGCTACTAAATCATCACTATATCCTAGAGCTGGTGTTAAATCAGGTATAAAATCCAGAGGAGAAATAAGATATCCTAATGCTCCCATTATTAACGCCTTATCTTTTTTTGAAACTTCCGGTTTTTGCATAACAAACCAAAGTTCCAAAACCTTATATAATAACTCTATACCAATTTTTGCTCCATACTTATGAATCTTTTGCAGCAAGTTTGTATCACTGTAATTTTCACGATATTTATCAAGCTCTTTTTCATTAATTTTAGAACTATCAAATTCATCCTTTGCAGTCATCACAGCTACTATCCTTTCGATAACTTAGATAAAACAAAGCCTACGTTCTCAAATATTTTACGAACTCAAGTTACTCATATAACAATTAACGCAGATTAATAAACTGCAAATCAACACCAAAATCTCCAGCTTTAAGCATTTGAATAACAGTCTGCAAATCATCTTTCTTCGCACCAGCAACACGAACCTGATCATCCTGAATTTGTGCTGTAACCTTAAGCTTTGTTGCTTTAATAGCAGCAACAATTTTTTTGCCGTTTTCTTTGGAGATACCTTGTTGAATTGTTAATTCTTGGCGTACCGTGTTCTTTGCCGCCGGTTCAATTTTACCTGGAACTATGCAGCGCAAAGGAATTCCACGTTTAGCCATTTTCTGACGCAGCATATCCAAAATTGCGCCCAACTTATATTCATCTTCAGCAGCAAGCTTTACTTCTTTTTCTCCTAACTCTATAGTTGCATTGCTGCCGCGAAAATCATATCGTTGGTCGATTTCTTTTTTCACCTGATTAACTGCATTATCCATTTCCTGCATATCAACTTGAGAAACTACATCAAAGGAACTATCTTTTGCCATGTTTTTAATCCTCCATTAACAAAAATTTTAATAATTACATCTTAACAGGCTATTATGCCAATTCTTTAGTAACAACATCAGCAATTGCACCAGCAATTTCTTCTAAACGATCCTGCTTTGGGCCTTCTGCCATAATACGAATCAAAGGTTCTGTACCAGAAGCACGTACCAATATTTGCCCATTATCTCCCAATTCCTGCTGATATTTCTTTATAATTTCCTGAATAGCACTATTTTCCTGCCAGCCATTCTTATCATTAACACGAACATTCAAAAGTACTTGAGGATATTTAGTCATTACTGACCCCATCTCAGATAAAGATTTATTATTACGTACCATTGCACACAATAACTGTACTGCCGTCAAAATGCCATCACCTGTTTTGGCAAATTCTGAAAAAATAATATGTCCGCTCTGCTCACCGCCAATAGAATAATTATGTTTGAGCATTTCTTCTAATACATAACGATCACCAACAGCAGTCTTGACAGTTTTGCCGCCATGAGTTTTCATTGCCTGATGTAAACCAACATTACTCATTACCGTAGCAACCAACATATTATCATTCAATTTTTTGCGTTTCATCAGCTCCAAGGCACAGATGAGCATTATCTGATCCCCATCTAAAATATTGCCGTTTTCGTCAACAACTAAGCAACGGTCAGCATCACCATCATTAGCAATGCCAACATCTGCATTACATTCAATTACTTTTTTCTGCAATGCTTCCATATGGGTAGAACCACAGCCATTATTAATGTTAATTCCATTAGGTTCATTAAAAATAGCAATTACCTCAGCACCTAAACTTCGTAAAATTACTGGAGCAATCTCACTGTTAGCACCATTTGAACAGTCCATAACTATTTTCAGACCATTTAATTTAGCATAAGCTGTACCAATTATATGCTTAATATATAATGCTGATAAATCTTTTTCATAAACAATACTGCCAACACTGCTGCCGCGTACTGCTTGTGTATAATCAATAGGTGCAGCTACAATAGCAGCAATTTCATCTTCTACAATATCTGGAAGTTTATGTCCGCTTTTGGAAAAAAACTTAATACCGTTATCTTCGAAAGGATTATGTGAAGCAGAAATAACAACACCTGCATTCGCTTTTACTTCACTGGTCAGAAAAGAAACGGCAGGAGTAGGCATTACACCAAGAAGATGTGCATTACCTCCTGCACTGCAAATACCAGCAGCCAGAGCACTTTCCAACATCTGACCACTACGGCGTGTATCCCTGCCGATAATAATTTTAGGACTTGATACCTCTCTGCCAAAATATTTTGCAGCTGCATACCCTAACTTAAAAGCCAATTCCGGAGTAAGCTCTACGTTCGCTACACCACGAACTCCATCAGTACCAAATAATCTTGCCATTTATACAAATACCTCCTGCATAATCAAGCATTTATGCATACTTCTTCACTAATCAAACACAGAGTATTATACTATCTTTCATTGTATTAGGCAACTAACACAATTTTAGAAGAAACATTAATCATCAATCCAGTGGTTTGAATCTTTTCATAACAGCCCTAGCGATATGATAGCCATCAAGTGCAGCACTCATAATGCCACCGGCATAGCCTGCACCTTCTCCGCAAGGATACAAGCAGTCATGAGTGACAGATACAAAACTGCATTTATCGCGCTCTATACGAACAGGAGCAGAGGTTCTGGTTTCTACACCAGTCAAAAGTGCCCCTCCATCATCATAACCAGCCAACTTACGCCCAAAGTTTGCAATTCCTAAACGCAGAGTTTCTGTTACATATGACGGCAGAACTTCATCCATACTGCAAGCTGTAAGCCCTGGTTTATAAGTACCTAAAGTAAGTGCATTTAATGATGGACTTTTTCGTTTTAAAAAGCTATCAAGATTCTGCGCTGGTGCGTAATAACTTCCGCATCCAACAGCATAAGCAAGATGTTCATATTTACGCTGAAACTCTACACCTGCCAACGGATTATCACCAAAATCCCTGCTGTCAACATTTACTACTAAAGCACTGTTAGCTACTCCGCTGTCACGCTTGAACATACTCATTCCATTGACAACAACACCGCCATTTTCAGAGGCAGCAGCCACTACCTGTCCTCCTGGACACATACAAAAAGAATAAGCGGTACGCAGTTTATCAGGCGTATGATAAACTAAGGCATAATCTGCTGCGCCCAATAAATGATGTCCAGCAAAATCGCCATATTGTGCTTTATCAATCAAATCCTGCGGATGTTCAATACGCACACCAATAGCAAATGGTTTTGCTGAGATTTTAACGCCTCGCTGCACTAACATTGCATAAGTATCACGTGCACTGTGTCCGCAGGCTAAAATAACAGCACCAGAAGCTATTTTCTCACCATTATCCAAAATAACGCCACGAACTGCATTATTTTCAATAACTAAATCACAAACCTGTGCTTCATAGCGCACGCTGCCACCAAGTTCAACAATCCGTCTGCTAAGTCCCGTAACCATAGCTCGCAGTTTATCTGTCCCCACATGAGGCTTATGTTCATAAAGAATACTTTCTGGCGCACCAGCGGCTACAAATAATTTTAAAATATCTGCCATCAATGGATCATTCACACGTGTAGTCAACTTTCCGTCTGAAAAAGTACCTGCTCCACCCTCACCAAATTGAACATTAGATGTTGGATTAAACTCGCCCGTTGTCCAAAAACGATGCACATCCTGCACACGCTGTGCTACCGGCTTTCCTCTCTCTAAAAGCAAAGGTTTGTAACCATATTCTGCCAGCTGCAATGCTGCTAAAAGACCGGCAGGACCCGCACCAATTACAATCGGAGGTGCTGTCAAAGGTAATACCCCTATTTCAACTTTAGGCAAAGGCTTTTGTTCATATTTGATTACGTCACGATCAGCAAATAACCGTTTCACTTGTCTGCTGTTCAAATCAACATCAGCAAGTACATGATAATTCAAATAAATATCCTGTTTTTTTCGTGCATCAACCGCCTTTCGCAGTATTTGCACAGATTGCAAGGATTCTCGTGTTATGCCTATTTTTTTGCATACAGCTGTTTCAAGACTCTGCTCATTAAGCAAGCTGATACGCACATTATTAATTTTTAACTTCATTGTAAAAATCAGTTCTGCCTTTCTACAGAAATTTTAATCTGTACAGTTCTAATTTCCGGAATTACTTTCTCTGGCAGCTCCACCTCAGCAGCTACAACACTGCTTCCCGTAAGCTTGCTTATATCCACCGGCTTAGTCTTAACCTCTTTTAAATCCTTGAGTACAGAAGGCGGAGCCGTCACACGAATACTTTCCGGAACTATTTCTGTCTTAGTTACAACCACCCCATCTGGCAGAGTACCGCTCATTACAGGTTTTACAGGTACATTAGTAGATAACATTTGACTAACCATAGTTGCCTGTACCATTACTCTATCAGGAATAATCTTCATATTAGGAATATCATAACCATCATCACTGACTGCAACTAATTCACTTTCTGCCTGAAAACTTCCTGTATGGTCAGTAACATCAATAGGTGCAACTACTCTATTAACCTTATCTATTCGATGTGTTGCACCACGAAGCGTTACTTCCGATGGTATTATTGTACTTGTACCTATTGTCATATCACTGGATACTGCACCAACGATGCGTGTAGTAACAGGAACTTTCTTTTCACTAACAGTATCAACATATATAGATACATCTTTAGGTGTAACGGCTACAACCTCTCCTCCCTGAAAGGTAACAGCAATAGGAACACTCTGCTGCCCTTCAGTAACATTTTTCAGATTAATTGCAGCACTAATTTGACTGTCTATATTATCAGCACTTAACTGTGTGCGGGAACCACGCACTTTCACAAGAATTTTATCAGGTACATTAAAAACCATCATATTCCCAGGAAGATTTGTCTGCTGCAAACGTACTTCCACACTGCGCTCAACAATAGGATTCTGATCAGTCATAACATAAACCCATAAGCCGCAGGCAACTAAAAGACAAATAATACGTGCCCAAATGTTTTCCTTACGCGCCAGCCTTTGCAAAAACCTCATTTTTTCTCACCGCCCCAAAAATTTTTGATTTTATCAAGCAAAGTGTTTTTTACAGCAACATGCGGTTTGAAAATAGCTGTTCGTAAAATATCCTTAACATCATCAACTGTTAAGTACCTCATAAGTTCCCCATTACGAGCAATAGAAATAGTCCCCGTTTCCTCACTTACTGTCAAAACCATAGCATCAGACTGCTCAGACATACCAATAGCAGCACGATGACGTGTTCCCAGCTCCTGACTTAAATTGCGGTTTTCAGTCAATGGTAAAAGACAGCAAGCAGCAACAATACGATTGCCACGTATAATAACTGCACCATCATGCAACGGTGTATCCTTAACAAAAATATTCTGAATTAGTCCAGAACTTACCAATCCGTCAACCTGTACACCGGTTTCAATACGTTCAACAAGACCAGTTGCCCGCTCAAAAACCATTAGAGCACCAACCTTATTGCTGCTCATAACTTTAGTTGCGTGTGCCACAGCATCCAGCATTTCTTCCAGTTCTTGTTCGTCTAACTCGCTGCTCTTATGAAATAATTTTCCACGTCCTATTTGCTCCAAAGCACGGCGTAACTCTGGCTGAAAAACTACCGGCAGTGCAACCATAATAACCGTCATGCTTTTTTCCAAAAGCCAGCTGATAACATGCAGATTCAGCCATCTGCATATAATCATAAACACTACCAGAACCAAAAGTCCTTTACCAAGAGTAGCTGCACGTGTATTTTTCAGCATAAGATATAAACGATATAGGAAATACGCTACTACACCAATGTCAATAATATCCAGAACACTAATTGTAGACAAAAGTCCCTGCAGCTGAATAATCATTTTAATCACCTATAAAAATAATAAAGCTCAAATAAATTTTTTTAATATCCTATCAGTCTATTTTCAGAATAGCCATAAAAGCTTCCTGCGGCAACTCTACAGAACCTACCTGCTTCATGCGTTTTTTGCCTTCCTTTTGTTTTTCCAAAAGCTTACGTTTACGGCTGATATCACCGCCATAGCACTTAGCAAGTACATCCTTACGCATTGCTCGAACATTTTCACGAGCAATAACCTTATTACCTATTGCTGCCTGAACAGGAATTTCAAACATTTGCCGCGGAATCAATCCACGCAGTTTTCCAACTAACTGACGCCCTCGAACTGTAGCACTATCCTTATGTACTATGGCAGAAAGTGCATCCACAGGCTCACCGTTAAGCAAAATATCAACCTTTACAAGATTTGAATAACGATAACCGCTTAACTCATAATCCAAAGAAGCATAGCCGCGAGTCGCTGACTTCAGTCTGTCAAAATAATCATAGATAATTTCACTTAAAGGCAGTGCATAATGAATCATAACACGTGTATCATCAAGATAGGTCATATTATCATACTCACCGCGCTTTTCCTGACTTAGCTCCATTACAGCACCAACATAATCCTTAGGTACAATAATTGTAGCATTCACGTACGGTTCCTCAACATGATCAATAACTGTAGGATCAGGAAACATTGATGGGTTATCAACCATTTCTACATCACCATTAGTGCGGAACACCTCGTAAATTACGTTAGGCGCAGTAGTAATAAGACTTAATTTATATTCACGTTCCAAACGCTCTTTAATAACATCCATATGCAGCAAACCCAAAAATCCGCAGCGGAAGCCAAAACCTAATGCAGTAGATGTTTCCGGTTCAAATACCAAGGAAGCATCATTAAGCTGCAGCTTTTCCAATGCATCACGCAGATTGTCATAATCAGAGTTTTCTACTGGATATAAACCACAGTAAACCATAGGTGCAGCTTTACGATAACCGGGAAGTGCTTTGGCAGCAGGATTTACAGCATCAGTAACAGTATCACCGACACGAGCATCTTTTACATTTTTTATACTAGCAGCAAAGAAACCTACCTGTCCTTCCTCAAGTTTATCAACATTTACAATTCCTGGTTTAAAATACCCTACTTCTGTTACTTCGAACTCCGCACCCGTAGCCATCATACGAATTTTCATACCCTTACGCAACTGTCCTTCCATAATGCGTACATAGAGCACTACACCTTTATAAGCATCAAACTTAGAATCAAATACCAAAGCTTTAAGCGGAGCACCTGCATCTCCCTGAGGAGCAGGTACACGTGCCACAATTGCTTCTAAGACATCCTCTATACCAATACCAGTCTTAGCACTGCATAAAACAGCATCTGAAGCATCTATGCCAATTACGTCTTCTATTTCTTTTTTCACATGTTCAGGATCTGCACTTGGAAGATCAATTTTATTGATTACAGGTATTATTTCTAAATCATTATCTAAAGCAAGATACACATTAGCTAAAGTTTGTGCCTCAATTCCCTGACTAGCATCAATAACTAGTAAAGCACCCTCACACGCTGCTAACGCACGAGATACTTCATAAGTAAAGTCAACATGACCAGGAGTATCAATAAAATTCAGCATATATTCCTCGCCATTACGTGCTTTATAGATACTGCGCACAGCCTGTGCTTTAATCGTAATACCGCGTTCACGTTCCAAATCCATAGAATCAAGAATTTGATCTTCCATTTCACGCTTAGTAAGAGTTCCTGTATATTCAATCAGCCTGTCTGCCAAAGTAGATTTGCCATGATCTATATGGGCAATAATAGAAAAATTGCGAATATGGTCTTGTTCAATCATATAATACTTTCTGCTCCTTCAAAAATAATTTATTAGTACTAAACATTATACCATTTTCTTATAAAGGCTGTAAAGAAATCACTATCTGTACAGCGGCAAGAAAAGCATAATCACATAGAGTAATACAGCCTCCTAAAATTTAATTTTAGGAGGCTGAGTCAAACAGGTATATTTTAAATACTAGATATAAATTTTATTATAGCTTTATCTGCATAAATCTATAGGAACCAGAGCACGCAGTCCATTAGTGCATGAAAATTCATCAGCTTTTACTCTAAATACATCAGCAAGCAGTTTTGAGGTAACTATTTCCTTAGGCTTTCCGCTGATTACTAATCTGCCTGCTTTTATAACAGCTACATAATCAGCATACTGTATTGCATGATTAAGATCATGAATAACCATAACTACAGTAAGACCAAGTTCTTTATTTAATTTATCTAAAAGCTGCATAACTTCAAGCTGATGACAAATATCCAAGTAAGTCGTAGGTTCATCTAAAAGCAACACTTGTGGCCGCTGCGCTAAAGCCATGGCAATCCATGCACGCTGACGCTCACCACCGCTAAGTGTATGCAGCAAACGATGACTCATTGCCGTCATACCAGTCTGTTCCAACGCCCATTGTACATGCATTGCATCATTCTTATCTGCACGTCCCAGGAAACTGCGATGCGGAAAACGTCCCATATCAACCAAATCTTTAACTGTTAAATCTGTAGGAGCTGCAGGAGACTGCGTAAGAATAGCCAGACATTTAGCAAATTCTCGATGAGAAAAACTATTAATATCCTGTCCTTTAAAATTAATATGCCCATTAGCAAAGGGTAAAATACGAGCAACAGCTTTCAGCGTAGTACTTTTTCCACAGCCGTTAGGACCAATAATAGCCGTAATCCTGCCTTCAGGAATTACTAATGACAAATCATGTATAATAGTTTTATTGTTAACAGCAATATCAATATGAGAAACTTCTAAAACAACATTATTAATATTCTCTGACATTAGATTTCCCTCCTTAACAAAAATAAGAAGAAAGGTGCACCTAAAAATGCCATAATAATACCTACAGGCAATTCAATGGGAGCAAATACAACTCTGGCAAAAGTATCACTTAAAGTAACAATAGCAATACCTAAAAGAGCAGAAGCAGGCAGTAGAAAGCGATAATCACTGCCTATTAATAACCTTGCTGCATGAGGAACAACCAAACCAACGAAGCCTAGCAATCCCACTACACTAACAGCACTGGCAGCCAAAAGTGCAGCTACAGCTGTAAGCAAAATACGCGTAACTTCAACATTTACACCCAAACCTCGTGCCATTTCATCACCCAACTGTAATATATTAAGATAAGCAGCACTTGCCAATGCTAAAATTAAACCAATTACAGCATAAGGCAATATAATCTGTACATGAGGCCAACTTCTTGCAGCTAAACCACCTACCATCCACATCAATGCTCCATGAACCCTATCACTATAAAAAATCATCAGTCCGCTTATACCTGCACTCAAAAAAGCAGATACAGCTACACCAGCCAAAATAATACGCACTGGCTTAATACCATTTTTCCATGCCAAAATATAAATACAAACAGCTGCCAACATAGCACCAATAAATGCTGCCGGTGTAATCATATACTCTAAAGCTGGAAATAATATCATAATAACAACGCCTGCTAAACCTGCACCTGAACTAATACCGATAATATGAGGATCAGCCAAAGGATTTCGCATAATCGCCTGCAAAATTGCTCCAGACAGCGATAAATTTATACCCACAAGTGCACCTACAATAGTGCGCGGCATACGAATATTCCAAATAATCTGGCTGCGAGGATCATTACCAGGCTGTAGCAAAATATCTACAATCTGCTGTAGAGTAATTACACTTGAACCTTTAGTAAGACTCAAAAAACTCCCTAGTAAAGCTAACATTAAAAAAAGCAACAGCACAGCAACTCTCCATTTTGTTCTTGATATACCAAAACATTCAGCTGTTTTATCTGCATCCAACTGCTTATTGTTCATCTATAACTACCTCCGGATATACCTTTTTTGCCATATATTTTACAGCTTCGGGATAACGCAGTCCAGGATTTATCAAGAAAAGATTTTCTGGTAATACATATACTTTTCCCGCCTTTACCGCCGTTAAACTATTCCAAGCAGGATTATTTTTAAAATCCATACGCAAGCGATTTTCAATTTCCTCAGGTTTTCCCATAGAAGTAATAAATATAATTTCTGGATTCTGTTCCACTAATTTTTCCATACTGTAAGGAGTCTTATCTGCTTTTTCTTTCAATACAGACGCAGCAACATTCTCAAAGCCAAGAATATCACTTACACAACCAGCAATGCTGTTTGCTCCTTCTATTGTAACAGAGCTTGCTGTAGCATGCATAATAACTACTTGTTTTTTATCTTTAGGAAGTTTTTCTGTTATAGCAGAAATTTGTTTATCCAAAAATTCATTTTCTGCTTTCGCCTTATCTTGAGTACTATAAATATCACCTAAAATGGTAACCATATTTTTTACATCATTAAAGGTTTTTGCATCAAATTCAATGACATTTATATTATTAGACTCAATAAGCGGAATAAATTTTTCATGCATATTTTTTCCTGCTAAAACAAGATCTGGTTTTAGCTTGAGCAAATTTTCCATATTAATATTATAAACCAAACCAATTTCCGGAACTGATTTCATGGACTCCGGTACAGAAGCAACCTTAGAACTGGCACGCCCAACAATCTTACCACCTACAGCTTCTATAAGACCCAAATAAGAAGTACTTAAACTTACTACTCTTTCAGGTTTATGCTGAAGCTTTACTTTTCTGCCAGCAACATCTGTGACTTCCAAATACACCTTGCTGCTATCAATGCTCTGTTTATCCATGCTGCTGTAACAGCCTGCAAGCAACAGCATAGATGTACATAAAGCTACGCAAAGCATTTTTTTCAATTTCATGATACTCACCTCATATATTATGAAGAAACTTTAACATTACTAATAAAGCATTAAAACTTCAATAATAACTACTCTCATTAGCACTTTACTCATAATAGCACAAATACAGTTATCAGTCAACGAAACTTGCGATTAATACAGGAGATTGCTATAATATTATCATCTTAATAAATACAAGAGGAGTAAATATTTATGGAAATACACGCAATGATAGAACGCATTAATGAACTGGCACATAAAAAACGTACATCAGGCCTTACTCAAGAAGAACTTTTGGAACAAAAAGAACTCTACAAACGCTATTTAGCTAACATCCGCAGTCAGCTTAAATCACAATTAGATAATATAGAAATTGTTGATGAACTGCCCAGCAAAAATAAACTAAATTAATGATGCAGTTTCTTACCCCCTCCCTAATAGCCTACGAAGATGATTATCTGCTTATTATTGATAAACCAGCAGGTATCCTAGTTCACCCTACAGTAAACGAACGTGGTAATACACTTTATGATTATATAAAATCTTATTATAATCTTAAAAATATCTCTGCTGATATCCATCCTGTATCACGTTTAGATCGCAATACGTCAGGATTAGTAATCTTTGCTAAAGAACCTATAGTACAATTTTGGCTAAGCAAACAAGAAATAGAAAAAGAATATCTGGCACTCGTACATGGCTACGTTACTGAACAAAGCGGTATAATTGAAGTTCCAATAGCACGTAAAAAAGGCAGTATCATTGAACGCTGCATTGATTTCTCTCTTGGAAAATATGCTAAAACAGCTTATGAAACAATCGCCTACTACAGCAACTCAACATTTCTTAAACTTCGTCTCTTTACAGGTCGTACACATCAAATACGCGTACACTGTGCCTATATTAATCATCCTTTGGTAAATGATAATCTTTATGGCATACCAGGACCACAAGCACGTCATGCATTACACGCTTATCGCCTAGCATTTCGTCATCCAGTAAGTGACGAATTTTTGGAAATAACACGAGCTATTCCAGATGATTTGCGAAAAATGCTGTACTAAATAATAACAGCATGATATAATTAGTATATACTAATGTAAATACAGAACTGCGTACTTATCAGCCAATCGCAGTATCTGAATAAGGAGGAATATAAATGCCTTTAGTAACATCTACCGAAATGTTTAAAAAAGCCTATGAAGGTCACTATGCTGTTGGCGCATTCAACGTTAATAATATGGAAATTATCCAAGGCATAGTTGCAGCAGCTAAACAAGAAAAATCACCTCTTATTCTTCAGGTAAGTGCAGGTGCACGTAAATATGCAAGCCATGTATATTTGATGAAGTTAATAGAAGCTGCTGTAGAAGATACAGGCCTGCCAATCTGTCTGCATCTGGATCACGGCGAAGATTTTGAAATCTGTAAAGCCTGTGTTGACGGTGGTTTCACTTCCGTTATGATTGATGGCAGTAAGCATCCTTTTGAAGAAAATATTGAAATAACTCGTCGTGTTGTAGAATATGCACACGAAAGAGGTGTTGTAGTAGAAGCAGAATTAGGTCGTCTTGCAGGTGTTGAAGATGCTGTAAAAGTAAATGCCAAAGATGCAACCTACACTGATCCTGACCAAGCTGTAGAATTTGTTGAACGTACCGGCTGCGACAGCTTGGCTATTGCTATAGGAACAAGTCATGGTGCATATAAATTCAAAGGTAAACCAGAACTTGACTTTGCACGTTTGGAAAAAATCACTAATTTATTGCCTAACTATCCATTAGTTCTTCATGGTGCTTCTACTGTTATTCCTGCTTTTGTAGAAGAATGTAATAAATACGGTGGAAAATTAGATGGTGCCCAAGGTGTTCCGGAAGATATGCTGCTGCAGGCTGGTAAATTCGGTGTCTGCAAAATTAATATCGATACTGATTTAAGATTAGCAATGACTGCTTCCATCCGCAAGCACTTTATCGAACATCCTGGTGATTTTGATCCACGTCAATACCTCAAACCTGCACGTCAAGCTATTCAAGACATGGTTGCTCACAAAATGCGTGACGTACTCAACAGCAGCAATAGACTTTAAGATATAATATAATTTCAACTTATAAATGCGTAACAAATATCTAAATTTGTTACGCATTTTGATTTTTATATTAATTTTTTACATTTAATCCAAGAGCATTTTTTCGTATATTTTTCATTTGATTTTCTATTAAAAGATAAAATTTTTGACTTACCTATTTACCTATAATCTTGCTGATAAATAAATTATGCATAAATCGCTTCTCTAAGCACTGTTTCCCCTGCCACAGAAAGCTAATTTATATTATCCCCTTTATACGCAATTGCTGCAAAGACTCATCCATTGTCTGCATACCATAACGTTTTCCAGTTTGAATGTAACTTGCTAGCTGCTGTGTCTGTCCACTGCGTATGAGACTGCGTAAAGCTGAAGTAGCTAAAAGCACTTCAAAAGCTGCTGCCAAGCCATTGCCATCAGCACGTACAATTAAACGCTGACAGACAACAGCCTGTAAACATTCAGCCAATTGATTACATACCAATTGTTTATCTGGTAATGCATCTATAAAACGATTAACCGTACTGACCGCATCACCTGTATGTAAAGTTGCTAATACTAAATGCCCCGTTTCAGCAGCAGTCAACGCAATCGACATCGTTTCCATATCACGCATTTCACCTACTAAAATAACATCTGGATCCTGCCTCAATGCACTACGTAAACCACTGGCAAAGCTTTTTGTATCATGCCCAATTTCTCGCTGATTAATCAAAGCCATGTTTTGCTTATAAACATATTCTACGGGATCTTCTAAAGTTAAAATATGTACAGCCCTAGAATTGTTTATAAGTTCAACAATTGCAGCCAACGTAGTACTTTTGCCGCTTCCTGTTGTTCCAGCTACCAAAATCAATCCATGTCTAAGTTCTGCTAACTTCTGTACTGCCTGCGGCAGTCCCAAACTTTCACAAGTAGGAATTTCTGTTGGTAAAATTCTTATTGCAGCTGCATATTGTCCATTTTGCCGATAAAAGTTCAAACGGCAGCGTCCACCATCTGTATCAGTAAAAGCTGCATCAACTTCACCATTTCGTTCTAATTTATGACGGACTTCCAAAGGTAATTTTAGCAGCATATCAGTCATTTGCTGCTGCGTAAGCTGAGGTATAGCAAAAAGCTTTAATTTTCCACTAAGCCGCATAACAGGCTGATATCCAACAGCTAAATGTACATCACTTGCCCCTAAAGTTCGTGCCTCATGTAAAATAAACTCAAGCATCTTTGCCTCCCGCAGTAATACCAGTACGCCACAATTCCTGTACTGTTGTTTCTCCTGCAAATAATTTTTCAACGGCATCATGATAAAGAGTATTTTCGCCCTGCCTATAAATCTGCTGCTGCATTTTCTCTTCATTAGCTCCAGAAAGCAAAAGTTTCTGTAAAGGCTTACTAAATGTCATTAGTTCATGTACAGCTAGTCGCCCCTTATAGCCACTGCCATGACAATATTCACAGCCAACTGCCTCCCACAGCAAAAAATCTTCATTCTCGCAGTCCAAATAAGCTAATTCTGCCGGTGATGCTAATCTTTGTCTCCGGCAATGTATACACAAACGACGAACGAGCCGCTGTGCTAATACTCCACGCAGTGCTGCCGCAAGAAGATAATCAGCAATCCCCATGTCCAATAAACGAAAAACTGCTCCCAATGCATTATTAGTATGAAGTGTACTTAAAACCAAATGCCCTGTAAGTGCAGCATGTACAGCCATAGCCGCCGTTTCTTCATCTCTTATTTCTCCTAACATTATGATATCAGGATCCTGTCGTACAAATGCTTTTAGACCAGCAGCAAAACTAAGTCCTGTTTTATTATTAACAGCAACCTGATTAATTCCATTAAGTTTATATTCTACTGGATCTTCTAATGTCATAATATTATGACTTGATATATCAATCTCTTTTAAAGTAGCATACAATGTAGTAGTTTTGCCGCTGCCCGTCGGCCCAGTCAGTAACAGTAATCCATTAGGATATTGAAAAAGCTTGCGATATTGCATTAAATTCTTCTGTGAAAATGACATGGTATCTAAACCCAGTAATTTATCCTGCCTTGATAAAATACGAACTGCTAACTTTTCACCATTAATTGTAGGTATGCTTGCAAGCCGCAGGTCTATTTTTTGTTTTTCTATATACATGAATAATCTTCCATCCTGCGGTAAACGTTTTTCTGCTATATCCATTCCTCCTGCAACTTTAAACTGAGTAATCAAAGTACTGTACTGTTGTATAGGTAAAAAAGCCAATTCTTCCAATAATCCATCTATTCTAATACGAATTCTCACACCTGTTTCCATTGGCTCTATATGCAAATCACTGGCACCTTTTACAACAGCCTGCTGTAATAATTCTTCAGCCAACTTATTTGTATGTATATTATCCATCTAATCACCTCACATTATTTCTAGTTTTCATTTTATCAGATAAATTGTAAAGTGCAATATGATAATTTAAAATTTTCTAATTTTTCATAATTTTCTATTGCATTTTCTGACAATTCTCGCTAAAATAAAAGCAACAAATAATTATTAAGGAGATATTAATGAAAAGCTATCATATGAAACTTGCCTTACTGCTCTTAATGCTTGTCTTATGCCACAGTGTTTATGCTGCACCACCGAATACAGCAGTTAACCCATTTGCCCCATCACGTACAATAGTATCATCTAAACAAGTTATAAACTCAACCATACAACCATCAGCAGCAGTTCCTACAGTTAAACGTACTGAAACATATTTCCTAAGCTTTGCCCGCGCCTGTGAACTGCAAAAAACATTACAGCCACTTTTTTCTGATAAGCTAGGTGCAGACCCCCTGACAAACAGTATCATCTTACAAGCCAGTGAATCTGAGCATAAACGCCTTCAGCAATTGCTTAAATCCTTAGATAAAGCTACTAATCAAGTAACTTTAGAAGCAAAAATTATTGCTCTAAGTCAAGAAGACAGCAAAAATCTTGGTATCAACTGGAACTGGGATACCCTTCCCCAAAAGGAATCAAGTACTTCTAATGAAAATAATGAAAACAGCAGTAATTTCGGCGGCAACTTTAAATTTTGGCGCGGTTATTCTTTTCGTTTTAATGCTGCTCTTAATGCTCTTATAAGTAACGGCAAGGCTCGTATTCTTGCAACACCACGCATTATTACTATTCCAGGAAAAGAAGCCAGTATTTTTATTGGCGACCATATACCAGTTCAAACAGAAAAACATGACAGCAGTGGTACATATACTGCCACTGAATATCTTGATGCCGGTATAAAGCTGCAATACACCCCCATAATAAGCAGTGATGCCAAAATGGTAACTGCCAGTGTTCACACAGAAGTAAGCACTCCTATACTCATCAGCGAACTGCATAATTATCGTATTACCAGCCGCAAAGCTGATACTAACGTGCGTATGTTCAGCGGTGAAACCCTAGTTATCGGTGGCCTCATCAACGAAGAAGAACAGCAAACACTGCAAAAAATTCCTTTTTTAAGCGACATTCCCATTTTAGGAAAACTTTTTACTAATCGCAGCAAAAAACGCAGTAACACAGAAGTAATTCTGCTGCTGACACCACATATCACTAGCGCAGGAACATCGCCTGCTATATACAGCCAAGCTGCAGAATAAAAACTTTAAATAAAACTAAATATCATATATACAAAAAAGCCGCCATAAAGGCGGCTTTAATAATTCATCTAAATTCTACTTTTAAATGCTGACGCTCAGGCATACGTTGATATTTATATTTAGGATATCCAACCATCAACGTTCCTACAATCTTATGTTTCGACGGCAGCTCTAATAAATCAAGTAACGGCTTATAACCTGCAATACCACACGATTGAATAAATCCAGCAATAGTTGTACCTAAGCCTATTGTCGGTGCAAACAGCTCAGCGTAAGCCCAGCATTGTTCAGCATTGCTTACACCAGTAATGTTCAAACGGCGAGCCAAAGCAAAAACTAAACAGGGTGCGTTCCGAGCAATAATATCTTGTTTTCGTTCGCGATAAGTACGCAGAACTGCCATAAAATAACGCTTATTTTCCGTACCTGCAGCAATCTCTGCTTCCATCCAATCTGCCACAGCATCTGCAATAGCAAGAATTTTTTCCTTATCCCGAATAACAATATAATACATTCCCTGAGAATTTCCCGCAGTAGGCGCATAACGCGCTGCATCCAACATTCTTGTAATATCTTCATCTGTAGGTATCTGCGACTTAAAATTACGCACACTGCGGCGCATACGCAAGAACTCATAAGCAGTCTCTGGTGCTAAAATAGGCATGGTAATAGGTCGCTGCTTAGCTAAAGGAGCATATTTATTATCCAATGCTCCAACAGGACAGATAGCCACACACTGACCGCAACTCATACAACCGCGGTCAAAATTACATTCAGGACCTTCATCACCTAATGTAAGAATACAAGATGGACAGCATTCTACACACAAACCACAATGCAGACATTTGCTTTTGTCAACTGTCAGTAAGTCCATCGCTACACCTCATTTCTCTTCATCAGGTTCATCTAAAAACTTAATATATTCCAATCCACTGAAATCAGCTTTATAATGTCCGCTTTTTAAAGCAGTCCCCATAAGTTCTTTATTACCCGCTGGAATACCATCTATATTTACCATACCAATAGAAGCCGTTGCACACAAAGCATTCAGCTCTCCAGCTACACGTAAAGCATAAGCCTTATCTCCATCAGCAATAATACCCTTATGAGGATACATAGCTGTTGCAGCTACAATAACAGTAAGTATCTTACCGCTCAAAGCAAAAATATGCGGTACTACATTCTTATCTGTCTGCATAAAATCAATTTTATAATTACGCTGCTCCAACCAGGAAACCAAAGCCTGTAAACCCAGCTCATGCAGCTCCTGTTCTGAAAGTAACTGCTCTTTCACTTTGCACTTCTCCCAATTATAAATCTGTTAATTAATTATTCCTCTCCTAAAACCAAAACTTCTGGTTCTAAATGCACACCATGAGCAGCAAAAACTTTATCTTGTACATCACAAATAAGCTGCAGAACATCAGCAGCCGTAGCTCCGCCAATGTTTACAACAAAACCTGCATGCTTATCAGATACCTGTGCACCACCAACCGTGTAACCTTTTAGACCAGTCTGCTCAATAAGCGTACCAGCAAAAAAGCCAGGAGGACGCTTGAACATACTCCCTGCACTGGGAATCTCCAAAGGCTGCTTACTAATACGGCGTTTACTAAAATCTGCCATTTTTTCATTAATTTGCTTCTGATTACCAAAAGTGAGCTTTACCGTTACCTCTGTAACAATAAAACCACTGCTCTGTAAAGCGGTACTACGATAAGCAAAAGCAAGCTTCTCTGCTGGTATAACACTAACCTGTCCATGCTCGTCCATAACGCGTACACTGCTGACAATATTGGACATTTCACCGTCATAAGCGCCTGCGTTCATGTATACCGCTCCGCCTATGCTGCCGGGAATACCTACAGCAAACTCCATACCGCTCAATCCATTATCTGCCGCCTTACGTGCAGCAACAGCCAATGATACACCACTGCCAAAGCTAATCACATTGTCATTTACTTTTATATCATTAAGCATATTGCCCAACTTTATCACTAATCCGCGTATTCCTTTATCGCGAACTAACAGATTAGAACCATTTCCAATTAATGTTACAGCGATATTAGCTTTTTTTGCACATTGCAGCAAATTTTTCAGTTCTTGCTCACTTTGCGGCAGTGCCATTAAATCTGCTGGTCCACCAATGCGAAAAGATGTATGTTTCGCCATTAATTCATCAACCAACAACGGCTTGGCAGTACAATCAGCAAAGATTTCCTGCAATTGGGTCATTATTTCTCTCCCATAGCCTCTTTTACTACATCCTGAATAGAATTCGTAATATCAGACAACATCATCTGGAAACGCATAAATGCATTAAGATATTGCATAGCATCAGTATTCAAAGCAAGGACACTGTAAAGCTTTTGAATTTTTTCTGTAGTTTCTTTCGCAGGTTCTTTTCCCTGATACTTAGTTATTTCAGCTTCTTGGTTAAGCTGTAAAAATTCATTAACCATTTTCTTTGCATTTTCATCTTTATTTAAAGCAACAGTCGCTTCCTTTAATTTTTTAAATTCATGGCTTTCACGCATAGCTTTAGCTAATTCATTAGCATTATCATAAACATTCATATTTTGTCACTCCTCTGCAAAATTAAAACTTTGTATTAAGATGTGCCCATTTGGTATCAGATGCATATTCAAAATGCCACCACTCCATCTCAATACTACGAAAACCATTTAGTTCCATAACTTCACGCAATAAATTACGTAAATAGCGCTCTCTTGATGTACCGCCGCTGTAACTTGAAAATTGTCTAAATGAAGGTTCATCAAAATCACAGCCTAATTCTACCTGCTCTCCTGTATCAATTTTATACAAACCAACATCAACCGCAGTACCAGTATTGTGCACACTTCCTTCCTTATCAGGATCAGGCAGCAATGTCTTTTTGTCTTCCGGTAATGCCAAATTAGCTAATTTACTCACATACCATGGACGATATGCATCCCAAAGCACAAGACCATAGCCATAAACAGAAAGCACCTGCTGTACCTTCTTCAAAGCCTCCGCAACTGGTTCAGCTAAATAAAGCTTAGAAGTACTATAAAGCGGTGCAGAAAAAAGATTATCTGACTTAGCGTAAACAGAATCTATTTTCATTCCAGCAACAACAGAAGCATCAACCAATACAGCCTGTTCTCCTACAGCAAGAGCAGGCGGCATCACTGATTTTTCTGCTTCAGACTTTAGTTTGCTCCAATCATCTAAAGATTTAAGCGGCAAACGAAACGGCTTTGCGCGTTCCCCCGTTGTAGTACCTAAAAAATAACGGCTGTAGGTATGACCGCCAACACGACAGGAAATACCATAACCGTCTGTATCACGTTCAAAACGTACATTGGTTTCTGTTGCACTCATAGGTCCTGATTCATTTAATGTATAAGAATCAAAATGTACCTTTTTCAGCGGATAAATATTTGCTCCTGCAAAAGACTTATCAGCTTGTGCAAAGCGATACAAAAGCTCTAAACGGCCAAAATTTTCACGGATTAAAATATTTTCACCATTTCCGTAATATAAACCAAGAATATGCTTTATATCCTTTGGTGCATCTGCTGGAACAGCTGCCAATACTGCTGTACCCATATGGACATAGAAAAGCAGACCGACTGTAAAGCCGGTCAGATATCTTGCATAATTCACTATTGAATCAGCTCCTTGCGTACATCACACAAAGCATTGAGTCTGCTGCGAACTTTATCAACATCTGCCAAATCAATGGTACAGGAAATTATTTCTTCATTTATACCCGCTTCAGCAATAACTTTTCCACTGGGTGCAACAACCATAGAATGACCATAAAATGCAGCTCCTTTAAAAGACCCCGCACAATTTACCGCAATGACGAATATATGGTTTTCAGCAGCTCTTGCCTGTACTAAAAGCCGCCAAATATCTCCCCTTGCTTCTGGCCATTCTGCTGGGCAAAAAATAATTTTTGCTCCCTGAAGTGCCAAATGTCTAAAAAGTTCTGGAAATCGTAAATCATAACAAATTGTAGAACCACAACAAATACCGTCTAAATTATAGGATTGAAAATTACTGCCAGGAACAAAAAAATCTGCTTCATTAAATAAACCAAAAAGATGTACTTTATCATACAAATTTACAACTGCACCTTTTTTATCGATAGCCACAGATGTGTTATAAATATGACCATCGCGGAGCATAGGCATAGAACCGGCGATTATAGCACATTGCTCAGTTTTTGCTAACTTTTGTAAACTTAAAAGCACTGGCGAAGATATGCTTTCTGCATCCTGCTGCAAATGACCCAAGCTATAACCAGTTGTCCAAACCTCAGGCAAAACAATCAAGTCATGCTCTTTAGCAGCTTGAGCCGCAAGCTGCAAGCCACGAGCTACATTGCTCTCTTTATTCTTTTCCAGAACAGCAAGCTGCAGTAAAGCTATTTTCATAATACGCGTTCCTTAGGCATCATATTATTACTGCAAAGACGACCCACAAAGAATTTTTCAAGTTTGCGAGTACAACGAGTAATAAAATGCTCTTTACCTCCTAATGACTCAACCCAAACTACAGGCTGACCAGCTACTTTCGCTCCCAAAACATCTGTCATCAGCTGATCACCAACAAACAGAATTTTTCCTCCGCCCATTGCCTTTACAATCTGCTTATAAGCCATCGGTAAAGGTTTTGCTGCACGCATAATGGTTCCAAGACCAGTCTGACGGGTAATAGCCTTAATTCTATCGCCGCCGTTATTAGAAATCAAAGCAATATTAATACCCATTTGATGCAGCTGACGAATCCAAGTCATAGCACGCGGGCCAACAAGATTCTTGTCTCTCGGCAGCAAAGTGTTGTCAATATCAACAACTATTTTGGTATAACCATTGCGTTTCAACCATTTTGGAGAAATGTCAAAAATACTTTTTACTCTGTAATCTGGACAAACATACTTTAAAATCATACTACCTTATCCTTTGGAAATTTTATTTCAAATGTAGTACCAGAACCACATTTGCTGATTACCCCGGCACTGGCGCCGTGGACACGAATAATCTCTTTAGCAATAGCTAATCCCAAACCCGTTCCGGGAACACTGCGACAATGAGATTTTTCCACTTTATAGAAGCGCTCCCAAATAAAAGGAATATCTTCTTGGGGAATACCTTTTCCTTGATCAGTCACACTAAGCAGGACACTGCCATCTTCAAGTTTATTCGCATCTATTGATACAGTACCATTTTCTGGCGAATATTTCAAGGCATTATCGCACAAAATCATAATTAACTGTACCATTTGATCTCCATCGCCTAAAATTTTTATTGTATCATCAGCATGAACGTTAATTGTAACATTACTTTGAATACATCTTACCAATAATTTTTCGGCGACATTACGGATGATTCCTGCAAGCGGCAGTTCATCCATAGCATTTACGGTAAGCGGATCACTTGATTCCAGTCTGCTGATATCCAGAAGTTCTCGAACCATGCGTTCTAAGCGAATGGTTTCTTCATTAATTAACCCTCTGTAACGCTGCAATACATTCGGATCCGTAACCATACCATCACAAATTGCTTCATTATAACCACGGATAATAGTTATCGGAGTCCGCAGCTCATGTGAAACGTTAGCAACAAAATCACGACGAATTTTCTCTGTCCGTTCCATTTTAGCAATATAAGCATCTAAATCCTTCCCCAAAGAATTCAGCGCATTGCCTAATTCAGCAATTTCATCATCACCATTTACTTTCAGTCTTCTTGAATAATCGCCAGAAGCCATAGCTTGAGCATTATTCTTCATATCCAGCACCGGTTTTATAATAACTCCCGATAAACGCTTAACTAAAAACAAACTGATAATTATAGCGATGATACCTATAATCATAATATAAATATACACATTTCGCAAGAATTTTTCAAATCCACTTAACGGTTCTATCATAAGAATAGCACCTGAATGCCCGTTAGCACTCTTATAAGGAACACCTACAAGGATAACCTGTTCCTTATAATACGGATGATAAATCTGCGATTTAAACAACTTACCATCATAAACATCATCAAGTATAATTTTTACCCTATTAGATAAATTACCGTTTTTTATATCCTGATCCAGCTTTTGAACACTCTTCTGCAAATCCTTGTCTGTAGGAATACCATCCTTTAAAAACTTTTTCAAAGAATTGTTTTCTTCGAAATTATCGTCCGCCTCATAACAAGAAGCTGCCAAAAGCTCATAATTATCATCAAAAAGCCAGATACGTGCACCAACCAGCCTATCTACCGCCATAATATAACGATAAAGCATATCTCTGTCCTCAAAGCGAATAAATGCCTCTATCGTTTCACCCATCTCATGACCTTTTTCTGCTAATTCCTGTTCTTTAACCTGAAAGAAATAATCAGCAATAAGATATGATATACCAGCTGTAATCCCCACGACGATGATAATTATAACCGTCATAAAACTATACATCAAGCGTGTACTAAGGGACTTTTTCATATATTACTTATCCTTAAGCTCAAATTTATAACCTACACCCCAAATAGTAGTAATATCCCATTTAGAATCAGGCGGAATGTTAAGCTTTTGTCTTATGCGTTTTATATGCGTATCAACTGTACGTGTATCACCATAATAAGAATAACCCCAAATTGTTTCTAAAAGCTGATTTCTTGAAAATGCTTTTCCAGGATTAGAAGCAAGACACCACAAAAGCTCCATTTCTTTAGTTGTAAATGTCATTTTGTTACCAAAAGCATTCACCTGATATTGCTCCATATCTATAATTAATCCAGGATAAGAAATGCGGGACAACTTATCCCCCTTTTCCTGATTACCAGTACGGCGCAGTACTGCTTTTACACGAGCCACAACCTCACGAGAATTGAATGGCTTTGTAATATAGTCATCAGCACCTATCTCCAAACCTGCAATACGATCATCATCATCGTCTTTAGCTGTAACCATAATTATAGGCAGTTCAGACATTTTTCGCACCTGTTTGCATACCTCAATTCCGTCTAATACAGGCATCATTATATCAAGAAGCAGAATATCTGGTTTTTCTGACTGTACTTTCAAAATAGCTTCAGCACCATCAGCAGCCTCAATTACATCAAAATCTTCTTTTTCAAAATATATTCGCAAAATCTCCCGAATCTGTGCTTCATCATCTGCTATTAAAATTTTTTGTTTTGCCATAATCATCACTCCTGCCTTATACAAGCTGTTACAATAATTATAACACATATCCTCTTATGTTAAGACTCTTTCACAAAAGATTTACATAAATATACTTTTTTAATCATTTATCTGTTTATATCAACCCATATAAAAACTGTATATGAACAGCAGACTACACAGTAAAGCTAAAAAATCACCTTTACTTATATGTTTATCTCCCCACATCCGAGTAGGTGAACATATCCCTTTTAAACTCCATATTTATACCTGAGATATTCTTCTGTACGAATCAAATTGCTTACATACTGACGTTTCCCAGAAAGTACTTCTTCATAAAAATTTTGTTTCCAATCAATATAAGCAATGCTATCTTCCAATTCTTTTATTGAATTTCTCAAAGCATCCTGCTTTTTTTCAAGCATTTCTTTTCAATCTGCAATAGTAGATTCGCCTTTAAGACACAGAGCTAGATATTCTTTCATTTCCTGAATGCTCATTCCAGATTTTTTTAGACTAGTAAGATCTTTAATCCACTTAATATCTTTTTCATCGAAAATACAGCGGTTATTTATATCACGCTTAACATTTTAGGAACCAGTCCCTCGTTACAATAAAATTTCAAGGTTTGGTATGTCGTATCGAGTTCTCTGCATATCTGCATCATTGTATACATTTAGATTCCCTCCTATATCTATAAAAAATGTTATAATTTTTTCAAAAAAGCTATTGACAGATAGTTCCAACCGTAAATTATAATCGCTTATAGCAAGCGCTTATTTCCAACGTATTATAGCACTCTTGCTCTAAAAAGACAATTTGCTTCTTATAAAGAAATAAACTTCATAGCTTGCTGATTCATACCTTGCAATAGAAATATTTTAGAACATAAAACTCAAATGTCCACTGATATTTGACAATACCTTTTTACAATGATTCAAAATATACTTGTTCATTTTGTTTAAATATGATAATATATGGTGCATAAAATGCTAAGAGCGTATCAGCAGGTACTCCTAAATATCTTGCTGTAACA
>CAZQQK010000013.1:0-24681 GCA_964595445.1 uncultured Phascolarctobacterium sp. | reverse complement strand
ATATCATAATAGCCATCATTAACACAAATATCAAGCGCATCTTTAATGGCATTCCCACTAATATTACCACTGACATCAGAGAAATTCTCCATAAAATTTTCTATGGAACCAGCTTTATCATAAGCAGCTAAAATTATCGCCATATATTTACTTTTAACAGCAATACGTTTTTTGGTTAATTCAGCGATTTTTTCTACATCATCACTAACAATAATTTGCTTATCAACGAAATTATAGTTCAACATATTTTATCACCCAATCTTATAAATAAATTTTTAGCAGGACTGCAAATAGCAGTCCTGCCTGTTACATTATAACTTTAAATAATCAACCAATACTAAGCCAGCGTTGTACCAGGCTGCTGAAGCACCTGACATATTCATAGGCCGCCATGAACCATCATCAGCCCTATATTGAACAGCAACACCTTTACCAGTAAGTAACCCCACAATATTTTGCTTTCTATCCTGCTGCCCATTGCCACCTACTATAACCATATCGTATTGCACAATTGTTTGACCATTATTGCGCGACATAATTTTTGCACTGCGACAATCAACATAACGATGGACTCCCTGATTTTGATACACTTCAGGTATATGCTTATCACCATTCAAAAATCCTTGCGGATGATATAAGTTGTATATGGGTTCATTTGCTGACGAATTACTACTATTGATAGCTTTATTATTGTTGCTTACAGCTCCATTCGTATCGCTATTATTTTGTTTCTTAACCGTCTCAGCATTCACCTTTTCTGAACTTTGATCACCAGATAATTTTAAATAATCTTCACTGTAAATATATTTTTTATCTTGGAATCCAGATACAGTTGACATAAAATATTCATAAAAGGCATTCATTGCTTCTTTAATATCGCCTTTGAATATACTATCGCCTTTTATGTTCCATACTTTAGCCTTACCTTCTGCTATACCATCATCTAACTCCAGTTCCATAATTTTATAACCTTCGCCTGCTGTTTGGTCCTGAGTATAGCAAACAAAATCACCATTCGGAACACCATCATCAAATTCACCGCTCATTACGAGCCAACGCCCATTTGCCAATTGTGCTTCCAGAGGAACATCACCTAAGGCCTTGAGTTTAGCTTCCAGTTTGCTTTTTTCAGCCATGTATTCCTTAGGGTCAACTGTATTGAATGTAAATAATGCATCGTTATTTTTTAATCTCTTTTCACACTCAGCTATATCTTGTTTCAAATACCATGCCTCAATAGCCTTCGGATCTGTACCTCTAGCTATAAAATCATAATAAAGAATGCCTTTACCATTCGGTAAACCATCTTTAAAATTACCTTCATAAGCAATATTATTGTTAATCATCAAACGTAAAGCCTTTAATCTCCCCTCAGGAACAAATTCATACCTTTTCTGAGCACCAAATATATACGGAACTGGCGGAATATTAACCTTGCCAATAGCAGTATTTAAATTGACATGCTTTTTCTTTTTTTCCGCCGCTTGTTGCTCACTATCACCTAAAACCTCCATTAATCTAGAAGGTGCTTGATTAACTATATATGTATATACGGAGTTCTGAATTTTAGAATAAGAAATTCCAAAATCTGCGTATAGGAACCCATAGCCATCATAACGTCCATCTTTAAAATTACCGCCATAAACCTTGCATAAAATCTTTCCTCCATCCATAGCCATATAAAGCATACCTACACCATGTGGCTTGCCATCCTTTACTTCGCCTAAATAACGATATTTAGCTGCATCTGGATTAGAGTCATCTCTATCAGCAATATTCCATGTAACCTTCTTATAAAAAAGAGAGCTTTCTGGACGTACAATCTGCATTTTAAATTGCTTAGTCCCAACTTTTTCCAAAAACTCCTGATATTCTTTAGTAAAATTATTAGCTTCCTTACAATACTCATTAACGAAATATCTCTGGTAAAATTCTGATGTAACCGGTCTTTCCGCATATTTCGCAAAAGGATTACTTTTAATGGAATCATTGCTTGATCCGCATCCTACAATTAAGGTTGTTACAATAACAGTAATAATAAAGCATATTATTCTCTTCACTTGATACACCTCATTTTTAAAATTTTCACTTATACTGACTTAATTAACAAGTTATTCTTCACTTTCCACCCCTTCCATTAATTGACTCATAGTAACATCCAATACCCCTGCAATTTTCATCAAAGTTGAAAGTGATACATTTTTAGAATAACCGCCATTTTCGATTCTTGATAAATATTGCGGTGTAATACCAACCTCATCAGCAAGTTTCTCCTGTGTCATGCTCTTCAATTTCCTGTAAAAAACAATCTTAGCACCTATTTTCTTATATCTCAAAGCAAACATTTAGCTATCACTCCTCTTACTACTATATTATCGCATATTTTCAATTTGACATCTTTGCACAATTATTTCATAACTTTACATATAGTTTAATTTTTGTATTTTGTTTTTTGAGGAATTGACAATATGCTTACTTAATTTTTATTGCCGCTGCTTCTTAATTTCTCTCCTGCAGAAGCCGCACCGGGTCAATCCCCAAGGCCTGCGCCAGCAAAAATATAGATTCCATATTAAACGGTCCCTTACCGCATTCTATATCCGAGACGCGCGCCCTTGACATTTGGGCTTTCTCCGCCAGCTCGCTCTGCGTCAGACTCAATGCCCTGCGATAATACATAATATTCAAGCCAATAGTTTTATATTTTTCTTCAAACAAAAAGCATCACTTCTTATCTCTTCCCTTCTATTATGCACTAAAAAGATGGCTCTTGCGGTGCTTTAGATTTTATATATATGGAATATATTTGACATAAAATACGCAAGCTTACTTGACCACCGCCTGCTTTTAGTATAAGATGAAGCCAGAAATAATAATACCATGATAAAATTTCTTTTTTGTGATATTATAATGATAAAAAAGCAGATGCCGACAAAAAATCAGCATCTGCTAGCAACATAAGATTTTAGATTTTTGCGAGGTTATACCTATGACGACAATGCAACGCGCCTTTCCGGCGCCAGTGATTCCCAAATTCTTCACCAATAATATCTGCGGCAATTATCAGATTCGCCGCTTTTTTAACGGTCAGGACGACTTTATCTGCGCCCAAGGCCCCTTTCATACGCAAACTATCGCTTCACAAAGTGAGGAAGGTGCGACAGCTTCTTCCCTGGCTATAGCCTTCGCCAATATTGACGAAAACGATAAAAAGCAGGTGCTTGCCTTCTGCAATGCCTACGGCCTGCCCTATTCTTCGCAGCGCTGCCTTGAGAAACGTGCACACCTTGATGACGAAAATCATTCTGTAATCATCAACGATTTCAGCTTTATCGACACTACCCTTTTTATGGGAGATATCCTTGTAGAAAAAGACTACGCTGCCAATGATGCCGAAGTTACCTTGAATTACACACTGTTCGAAGTAGACGAAATGGACATTATGAGCCTGCGCCTTTTTACCCGCTGCGTCAAAATCGTCCGCAGTCTTCTTATTGTCCAAAGCTATCTCTTCCGACACGAAGGGACACAGGCAGGCGTTATCTATGCGCTTGCCTACCTGCTGCATTACAGCGCACGTGGCATTCACTATCTGCTGCCGCGCATCAAAACACCTACGCTCAAGGCAGCAGAATACTTTGCTATGCACAAGCGTATTTCGCACACGCAGCTGCTCAAAAATATCCGCAAAACAGATGCTGACTACGCCTGCCAGCTGCAAAGCTTTCTCACAGTTGTAGACAAGCATATGCTGCACACACTTGCTGATTATGACAAAGATCTGCTGACGAAGAAACAGCTTACTGCTATAATTCTCGCTGAAGATATTCCAAGCATAAGCCTTGACCACACTTTTGCCAGACGCGTCCTGCTCGATATCATCAACGATAATATCTATACCGCCAGACCGCAAATGGACATGGCGCAAGAAAACTTTACCAGCCTTTGGCAATGCAGTTATCTTATGCAGGCAGTTTATCTTGATTTGTATCAGCTGCTGCTCAATCCAGGCGAATACCACCGCTGCGCCAATCCTGAATGCAACAATTATTTTCTCATCAGCGGACGCCGCGCAGACAAACGCTACTGCTGCAATCGCTGTGCTTCGAAAATGGGTAAGCAAGGCAAAACATACAGACCGCATAAAGAGAAATGAAAAACAATTTCAAGAATTATATTCAGGCAGCAAAAAAGCTCTCAGATTTCTCTGAGAGCCGATTGCCATAGTTGGCGGAGTGGGTTGGGGTGGCAAACCCTGTGCGGGGTAAACCCCTGTAACATTTCGCTATCCAATAATAACTTGATAGAATCCTGGTTATATCTTGATTGAATTTCTATTTTCTATCAAGCCCAGAAAACCCATAACCAAGCGCTTTTTCAGCAATTCTTAATGAAAGCTTGTTAGAATTCAACTCATTTCTTATCGGTTTTTTTTACCTTTCCAACAAGAATCCAATTCGAAATTTGCTGATTTGGAGAGTCTTTTGTAATATGACCTTTTTGTCTCAATGACGTTAACAGTGTAGAAATTTTGCTGTTCTTTTTTTTATCATCGAACACATCAGGTAGTTTATCCCACAGAAGTTCTCTAATATCCTTTTTCTTTGCTTTACCATACTTTCTAATGTATTCGATAATCAAATCTTTGTAATATTTATCATTAAAGCCCTTGTTCTTGATATACTTAGCTTCCTCCTGTATAGTTTGTGCAACTTCTTATTGCAATTTAGCTCAACCAAAATATCAATAATTGCTGACTCAGCAGAACCTTCACAGATACAAACTTTATATTTTGCTAGTTTCATCTAACTGCCTCCTTTACTTTAGCGAAGCAGCTAAATTTTTCTTTAAGCGCAGATAAGCTTCATAGGCAGGAGTAGTGCCCTCAAGAAATCCGCTCTGATAAGCATCACTTTTCTTTATATCATTGCGCTTTAAAATATAGCTTAGATTTTCAGCAGTAATACCATTGCGGTTTCTTACAATATAGATGGCATCATTTCTATCATATTCGTCTAGTAATTCCGAGTAATGCGTTGTAAAAATTAACGTACTACCACTTTTGTTTAAGGTGCTATCCATAAAGAAGCGCATCAATGTGACAACTATCTCTTTGTTAAAATGATTTTCAAGCTCATCAATCAAAAGATAGCCTCCTGATGTCAAGACCTCTTTGACCATAGAAAAAGTAATAATGCCCTTTATTGTACCAGAAGACAGATACTGCTCAAGTTCTACCGCGTTATTTAAAATAAGCTCTTCCTCTCCCTTAAACTTCAAATGAATTAACGCCTTATCTTCAATTTTTTCAAAGCATAACTTTTCAATAGTAGGATCAAGGAACGTAATGACTTCTAACGGAATATCATCAGTAAACGGAAGAACATTAATGTTGGTATATGAAAGCAGGCTAAACACATCTATCCTATCATTTGTTTTTTTATTATGAGCTATGATAAAACTTACGTCATCGGGCAGATAAGCCTCATCTGTATTTCTGGCTGCTATTGGACGCAGGCCAGAAAAATCAGTAAGGTATTTTTTAGATTTAACGCTGCTGACAGGCTTTTCCCAAAGCTTTTCTTCAACTATAGAATACACATATCCCCCTGCTTTAGCTTTTTTAGATTTAACAACAGTTTCCAGACAACAAATATTACGCTTGTTATCAAAAAAGCAAATTTTAAATGACGCATTCTCGCAACCGCCAAGAATATTCCTCGACTCAACATGATTGATAGGTTCATTGCGCAAAATATTCAAGGCTAAATTGATTACTTTCAATACAGAAGTTTTGCCAGAAGCATTAATACCAATAAACGCACAAGCTGTATGCAGGTAATAATTAGGCTCTATCTTATAGAGTTTTTCTTTGTCATCTTCACTAACTCGTTGTTGAGTATAAAATAAAAGATCTAACTCCTGTTTAAATAAAGGCAAACCATTCACAGTTATCCGCAGTATTTTCATTGTATCATCTCCAGCTAAAAACGGTTTTTACGTTTTTATTTTCTATTGATTTTATTATATAACGTCTTTCGAAAATTATCAACGGATTTTACGTTTTTATTTTTTATCATGTTTTTTCTAGCAAAACAAAAAAGCTCTCAGATTTCTCCGAGAGCTGATTGCCATAGTTGGCGGAGTGGGTGGGATCCGAACCCACGCACGGGGTAAACCGTCTAACGATTTAGCAAACCGTCCTCTTCAGCCAGCTTGAGTACCACTCCATTAGACTACTTGTTTATTATAACATATTACTATAAGTTTGACAAGAGTTTATTTAGAAAAAACTCCTGCTTATTTGGCGGAAAGGGTGGGATTCGAACCCACGGAAGGCTTGCACCTTCGCTAGTTTTCAAGACTAGAGCCTTCAACCACTCGGCCACCTTTCCGTTAGAACATAATTATACGTCAAATTATTCTAATAGTCAAGTATTTCTTGCGACAGTATTAAGTTATAAATAAATTTGTTGAAATGAAAATACTGTATCTGCAATGCAGATACAGTATTTTATAAATTACATTTGAGTTTTAATTTCCATCAGGCAGTCGCCGCTTTCGATACGTTCCCCGACAGCTACATGAACAGCACTGATAATACCGCTGATAGGAGCAGAAAGTGTAGTTTCCATTTTCATTGCTTCCGTAACAATTAAAGGAGTGCCTTTGGTTACAGACTGACCTTTTTCAACTAACACTTTCACAACAGAGCCGGAAAGAGAAGCACCGATTTCGCCAATGTTGCCTTTTTCTGCTTTTTTGCGGCTTACGGCAGTTGCTTTAGCATTGCGGTCTTTGATTTCAATTTCGCGGGGAAGACCGTTGAATTCAAAGAATACTGTACGCATACCAGAAGCATTTGCTTCAGAAATATGATCAAGCTTAATTACAAGAACTTTGCCCTGTTCAATTTCAACCTTAATTACTTCTCCAGGTGTCATACCAAAGAAGAAAGTGGGTGTATCCAATACAGATACATCGCCGAATTCATTATAGCGTCTTACCCAATCAGTAAATACTTTAGGATAGAGACAGTAAGCACTTACTGCTTCGTCTGTTGTAGGAGCATCCATTTCAGAAAGTTTTTGGCGGACAGCTTCAAAATCAACAGGCGGCAGAACAGAGCCTGGGCGTTCGGTAATAGGTTTACGGTCTTTTAGTACAATCTGTTGTAATTTTTCTGGGAAACCTTGATAAGGTGTGCCTATACGGCCTTCAAAGAATTCTACAACAGAAGCAGGGAAGTCAAGTATATCACCTTTAGCATATACATCTTCTTCTGTAAGGTCGTTTTGTACCATAAAGAGGGCCATATCACCGACAACTTTAGATGATGGAGTAACTTTTATTAAATCACCGAACATCATAGATACACGATGGTACATATCTTTGATTTCTTCCCAACGATGAATCAGTCCTAGTGCTTGTGCCTGCTGTTTAAGATTTGTATATTGACCGCCTGGCATTTCATGTACATATACTTCTGGATTAGGGAAGTTTTCTGTTCTGTCTGCTGCTTTATAATAAGGACGGACTGTTTCCCAATAGCGGGAAAGTTCATTCATAGCATCAACATCAAGACGAGGCTGACGCGGATGACCGCTTAGAGCATAATAAAGGCTGCTGCCGCTTGGCTGAGAAGTACCGCTGCTCATAGCACTCATTGCAGTATCAACGATATCAACGCCTGCATCAATTGCACGTGCATAGGTATAAATAGCATTGCCGCTGCCTTCATGTGTATGCAGATGAATTGGAACATCAATGTAAGATTTCAGACTGCTGACAAGTCTGTAAGCAGCTTCTGGTTTCAAAAGACCAGCCATATCCTTGATGGCAATAATATTAGCACCTGCTTTTTGCAGTTCTTTTGCCATGTTTACATAATACTGCAAATCATATTTATCGCGTGCAGGATCTAATATATCACCGGTATAGCACAGAGCAGCTTCAGCAACTTTGCCGCATTCACGAACGGTATCAATGGAAAGGCGCATATTATCTAAACCGTTAAGGCTGTCAAAAATACGGAAAATATCAATGCCGTTTTTAGCTGCAAGTTTAATAAATTCTTTAACAACGTTATCTGGATAGCTGGTATAACCTACGGCATTAGCGCCACGCAGAAGCATCTGGAATAAAATATTCGGAGCAGCTTCACGGAACTGTGCCAAACGCTGCCACGGACTTTCATCAAGAAAACGATAAGCAACGTCAAAGGTAGCACCGCCCCAGCATTCAAATGAGAACAAATTAGGCAGTTTGCCAGCTGTGTCACGCATTACACGTAGCATATCAGCTGTACGCAGACGTGTCGCAAACAGTGATTGATGAGCATCACGGAAAGTTGTATCTGTAATCAGAACTTCCTGCTGTGCCATAACCCATTCAGCAAGACCTTCAGCACCGCGGGTATCTAAAATGTGTTTAGCACCAAGAGCTAAAATACCATTATATGGTTTGGGCATATTAAGTGGGGCAAAATCAGGTTTTGGCTGTACACCAACATTAGAATAGCCGTTGACAGTAATATCCGCAATATAATGCAGCAATTTATTACCGCGGTCTAATGTTTTTGGGAAAACAAATAGTTCAGGTGTGTTGTCAACAAAATCTGTGGAGTAATCTCCTTTTATGAAATGAGGATTCTGCAGTACATTTTCTAAAAACTGGATGTTGGTTTTTACTCCGCGGATACGGAATTCTTTGAGGCAGCGGAGCATTTTAGTTATAGCAATCTGATGGGTAAGACCCCATGTTGTTGCTTTAACCAGCAAAGAATCATAATAGGGAGTAATAACAGAACCAGTGAACGCATTGCCGCCGTCAAGACGGATACCGAAACCGCCGCCGCTGCGGTAGGTAATAAGTTTTCCTGTATCGGGCATAAAGTTGTTAGCAGGATCTTCCGTTGTAATACGGCATTGAATAGCATGACCGATAATAGGCAGATTCTCCTGTTCAGGCAGTGCTATTTCCGGGCCGTGCAGTTTGCAGCCTTCAGCAATTTTTATTTGTGTTTGAACAATATCAATACCGGTAATCTGTTCTGTAACGGTATGTTCAACTTGAATACGGGGGTTAACCTCTATGAAGTAAAATTTACCGTCTGGCGTTGCTAAAAATTCTACAGTACCAGCACTGATGTATTTAACGTTTTTCATCAGCTTAACAGCAGCATCACAGATGGCTTTACGCTGTTCTAAAGGCAGAGAAAAAGCAGGAGCAATTTCTACCAGTTTTTGGTGACGCCTTTGTACGGAACAGTCGCGTTCAAATAAATGCATCAGATTACCGTGAGTATCACCGATGATTTGAACTTCGATATGTTTAGGGTTCTGTAAATATTTTTCCACATAGATTTCATCACTGCCAAAGGCTTTTTTCGCTTCGCTTTTAGCCATATCATAAGCAGTTACTGCTTCTTCGGCACTGCGGACAACACGCATACCGCGACCGCCGCCGCCGTTGACAGCTTTGATAATGATTGGATAACCATGTTGTTCACCAAAATCCAGGACTTCTTGTAAACTGTTTACAGTGCCATTGCTGCCGGGAATCATGGGAATATCTGCAAGCTCTGCCTGTTTGCGGGCGTTTATTTTATCACCGAACATTACGAGATGTTCCAGACGAGGGCCGATGAAAATTAAGCCTTCTTCTGCACAGCGACGGGCAAGAGTACTGTTTTCGGATAAAAAACCATAACCAGGATGGATAGCATCTACATCGTGCTCTCTGGCAATACGCATAATGTCTTCAATATCAAGATAGGCATCAGTTGGACTTTTACCTTCTCCTACTATGTAAGCTTCATCTGCTTTGTTGCGATGCAATGACAAAGTATCTTCTTTAGAATATATAGCAACAGTGCGAATCCCTAGTTCGTTGCAGGCACGGAAAACACGGATAGCAATTTCTCCGCGGTTGGCAACCAAAACTGTTTTAATTTTAGGCATAGGAATAACCTCCTTACATCTTTACAAGCTTCATTGTATAGAAAAATGTATATAAATTCAAGAGATTAAACTCATGTATACAGGTATTCTTATAATTATATATAGCTGTATTGCAATGGCAACAATATTTCTTTGCAGATATTGTACTGCTTTCACATATTTTTCAATTGTATCTTATTGTGAATAGGTATAAAATAAATTATATAAAAATAGTTAGGAGATGAAAATATGAATGATGATGATAAGAAAAAGCGTTCACTTACATATTATTATGTGTTGATGCTGTTGGTTATTTTGGTATTTAATTCTATTATTATGCCAATGTTTTTCCGACAGAAGATGAATAACGTATCCTATAACAGTTTTATTCAAATGGTTGAAGATGGTAAGATTTCTAAAGTTGAAATTACCGATAAACAGTTAGCGGCTGTTGATAAAAATAATGAAAAAGAAATATATGTTACCGGAAGAGTAGAAGATCCAGAACTTGCTAATCGTTTAATGAAAAGTAAGGTTGAGTTTACTCAGGTTGTTCCTAAAGAACAAAATCCTATAGTTGCTTTTTTTACTAATTGGATTTTACCTATTGCTATTTTCTTTGCGTTGGGACAGTTATTCATGTATTTTATGGGTAAGCGTATGGGAAATAACGCTATGAGTTTTGGCAAAAGCAATGCTAAGGTTTATGCAGAAGCAAAGACTGGTAAAAGTTTTGCGGATGTTGCAGGTCAGGATGAGGCTAAAGAGGCTTTGATGGAATTAGTGGACTTTTTGCATAATCCTGGAAAGTATAAAGAAATTGGTGCGAATATGCCTAAGGGAGCATTGCTGGTTGGCCCTCCGGGTACAGGTAAAACCTTGCTTGCTAAAGCTGTGGCTGGTGAAGCTAAAGTACCGTTTTTTAGTATAAGCGGCAGCGAATTTGTAGAAATGTTTGTAGGAATGGGTGCTGCCCGTGTACGTGATTTATTTAAGCAGGCACAGGAAAAAGCTCCCTGTATTGTTTTTATTGATGAGATTGATGCCATTGGCAAACGTCGTGACAGTGGTCAGTTTGGCGGCAATGATGAACGTGAACAGACTTTGAACCAATTGTTGAGCGAAATGGATGGTTTTGACGGCAGTAAAGGTGTTGTTATTTTAGCTGCTACTAACAGACCAGAATCTTTGGATAAAGCTTTGCTGCGTCCTGGTCGTTTTGACCGCCGCGTCCCTGTAGAATTGCCGGATTTACAAGGGCGTGAAGCTATTTTGAAAGTTCACTCTAAAAATGTACGTATGGCTGAAAATATTGATTATGGAACGCTGGCGAGGGCAACAGCAGGTGCAAGCGGTGCAGAGCTGGCAAATATTATCAATGAAGGCGCACTTAGAGCTATTAAATTAAAGCGTAAAGTTGTAGAACAGGAAGATTTAGAAGAATCTATTGAAACAGTTATTGCGGGTTATCAGCGTAAGGGTGCTGTTATTTCACCGCAGGAAAAACAAGTTATCGCTTATCATGAAATTGGGCATGCGCTGGTTGCTGCTATGCAGAAACATAGTGCACCAGTACATAAAATTACAATTATTCCACGCACAAATGGTGCTTTGGGTTATACTATGCAGATAAGTGAAAATGACAGTGTACTCATGACAAAAGAAGAACTGTTTAATAAGATTGTTACGATGACTGGTGGCCGCAGTGCAGAAGAAATAGTTTTCGGCAGAATTACGAGCGGTGCTTCTAATGACATTGAGCAGGCAACAAAGTTAGCACGCAGTATGGTAACACGTTTAGGAATGACAGAAGAATTTGATATGATGGCTACTGAGGTTATCAGAAATCAATATTTAGGCGGAGATTCTGCTTTGCAGTGCAGTGAAATAACTGCGGGGAAGATTGATGTCAAGGTGCTTGAACTGATTAAAGAGGCTCATAATAAAGCAAGAGAGATTTTGCATGAAAACCGTGCAAAATTGGATGTATTAGCACAGTTTCTGCTGGAAAAAGAAACTATTACTGGAGATGAATTTATGGAACTTCTGAAAAAAGAGGAAGCAAAAGAATCGAATTTGTCTGAGGTCTGAAAAATTTCTAAAAAATATCAAGATTAGCTATTGCTAACCAAAGAAATGTATGTTACAATAAGAATGAAGTTAGTGATAGCTAACCAATGCATGTCATTCCTTCCTGATTTTGCATTGCAGCCTTGACCTTGACCTCGACCTTGAAGATTTCCATAGGTGCATTGGTTAGTTCCTTTCTTTAAAATAAGTTGCTATTTGCTTTTATAAGCAAATTCATATTTTCTCCTCCAAAAAAGAAACAGAACGCTAAAAATCGTTAGGCAAGCGGTTTAAGCGTTCTGTTTTGCTTTAAGTTTGTATTTGTTTTCTTGCGAATTTAATACATCAGAGTTATAATATCTAACTATGAATAGACTAAAAGATATATTATGTTGGAGATGTGTATTTTGAAGAACTGGAAAATTATTTTAGCTGTTCTTACGGTAAACGTGGTAATGATGGCTGCTGGCTATACAATGCTGATACCGTTTTTACCAATGTATCTGATAAATGAATTAGGTGTGAATGCTGCTGATGTTAAGCTGTGGAATGGTGCTATATTTTCTATAACTTTTTTGATTGGCGGAATTATGGGTCCTATTTGGGGAAGAATAGCAGACAGCAGAGGAAAAAAGATTATGGCGATACGTGCTGGTGCTGGTCTGGCAATATCATATTTTCTTGGCGGGCTTGTCGTTACACCAGAGCAATTGTTTGGTGTGCGTGTATTGCAAGGTTTTGCAGCAGGTCTGTGGAGTGCTTGTTTAGCTATAGCAACTAGTCTGGTACCGAATGAGAAATTGGGTGTAAGCTTGGGAATTATGCAGGCTGGCTTAACTGGCGGCAATGTTATTGGGCCTTTGGTGGGCGGTGCATTGGCTACAGCTTTTGGAATGCGAGTATCTTTTTTTGTTGCAGGTTCACTGCTGACAGTTATAACGCTTATTTTTATGTTTTATATTCCTGAGCCGCCAAAAGCTGATATTTCAGAAAAAGCAAAGTTTACATTGCAGAAAGAGGATTTATTGAAGCAGCCGATAATTCGGGAAACTTTGATATATACAGCTGTAGTTCAGCTTGTCATTTTGTTGATTCAGCCTGTATTAAGCCTTTATGTTGAAGAATTAAATCATGGGGAAGGCAATATAATATTTTTATCTGGAGTGGCATTTTCGTTAATAGGAATAGCCAGTGCAGTTACAGCACCTAGCTGGGGACACTTTGGACAAGTGCATGGTTTTTATAGGGCATTATGTGCAGCTTCTTTGTTGTCTGGCATTATGAGCTGTATTGTGGCATTGCCGCAGACATTGCTGTTATTTTGCATTTGTAATTTTTGTTATGGTCTTTGCTGTGCTGGAATACAGCCTTCGCTTAGTGCAATTCTTGCCAGCAATACTGAGGCAAATCAAAGAGGACGTGTTTTTGGCTTTATGTTTAGTGCACAGCAGTTTGGCTCTATGGTAGGGCCTCTTTTGGGTGGATTTATTGCCACTTATGCTCCGTTAAAAAGTTTATTTATTACTGCTGGTATAGTGCTTTTATGTATCAGTAGCAGTGTATGGCTGCGGCATGGCAAGGAGTAAAGCTTTATATTAAGGCTTGCTGCTGGAATACAAAAGAAAGATTTTTTAGAATATTACATATATAGTTTAACTCTGAATCCTTTATACAAGCGTATTCAGAGTTTTTTATTTTTGGTATGACAAGAATAAAACGCATATAAATCATAAAAAATTCACATATGTGACAATTTTAATTAAACGAGCTCAATTTAAGATTAGTATAATCGAGTTTGAGGAGGTGAAAAAAATCAAGCTTAGACGAGGTCAGAATTTGCAGGAGCAGATATTTTTCTATCGCCAACTGGCAGTAATTCTGCACAGCGGTATGCCTTTACTTTCAGGATTAGAACTTTTACAGAAATATCTTAGCAAAGGGCAAAGCCTTCTTTGCTGTCGCTTATATCAAGGTTTGCAGCGAGGTTCTTCCTTGGCAGAAGCTATGGAAGCGAACTCTAATGATTTTCCGCAGTTGGCAGTTAAATTAGTTACAGCTGGTGAAGAAAGCGGAGATTTAGCAGTAATTTTAGAACAATTGGCTGTTTATTACGAACAGCAGCTTACTTTAAAGAGGTTTGTGCAGCAGTCGTTGATATATCCAGTATTATTGTTAGGAGTTTCTGTTTGTGTATTATTGCTTTTTATGTTCTATATTCTTCCTGTTTTGGCTGAAGTATATATGGCAATGGGTCTTAAAAGCAGTGGCGTGTTATTATTTAGTTTGCAGATTAAACAGATTTTAGACTCATTTCCTTTGATAAGTATGGCAGTAGTGGGTTTTCTTTTTGTCCTGTGTATAAGGTTAGGCAGAGGTTTACTGAGATGGTTTTTACGCAGTCGTTTAAGCGGGAATTTTTATGGTCTTATCTTGGAGGTTCGCTGCTGCAAGCTATTAGCTTTACTTTTAAACAGTGGACTTGGAATTACCAGAGCAGTAGCGATTGTAACAGAAACTTTAGATGATGCTGTTTATTGCAATCAGCTTCGGTTGCTCAACAACAGATTACAGCGGGGAATTACTATAGAACAGGCTGCCCGTGGTGCTGCATCTGTTTTTACACCATTAATGCTGGAATTGATTTGTTTGGGAGCATCGACTGGTTATCTGCCGCAGATGCTGCGGGAGGCTGCTGCTGTTGGTGAACAGCGGCTTCAACATCAACAAGCACAGCTTAAACAGCTTTTAGTACCATTGTTGATGCTTACAGCTGCTTTGTTTATAGCAGGGGTTATTTGTATTGTAATAGCTCCTCTGTTTGATTTGATTACGGCAATGCCGGAAAATTTATAGGAGGTGTAAAAATTGTTAAAAACTATTCGCAAACAAGGTGGTTTTACTTTGATTGAAGTAGTGGCTGCGGCTGCTATTATAGGGATTATGGCAACCATGTTAATACCATCACTTTCGGGAGCTAATGACAGAGTAAAAAATGCAAGGCTGCAAAGTGACTTGGCAACTATTGACCAAGCAATTATGCTCTATAAAATGGATGAAGGAAAAATTCCAACAGATCTCACTGCTTTAGACAGTGAATATCTTGGCGGCAAATTAGAGTTTAAGGATGCTGCTGGAGAGGCTCTTACTTATACGCCAGATACTACTGCCGGAACATATACTTTAAGCGGTAAAAATAGTAAGGGTACAGAGGTTACCTCTCCTGGCAGTAAGGTTTCTGAATAAACAGGCAGCTGCTGGTTATTTACTGCTTGAGGTATTGCTTGCTTTGGCTTGTTTAATTATAACTATAGGTGCTTTTTTCTTAGGACAGATTTCTTTGCAGCGGGAACTTTACAAGCAGCAGCTGAGAATGGCAGCACATACAATGGCGGCAGATATTCGTAAAATGCAGCAGCAGACTATGTTTCAGCCAGAAAATTATATGTATGAACTGAGGACTAATAGTTTAGGCTATAAACTTTATAAAAGCGGAAAAGTTATAAAAAATGTAAAGTTTAAGGATATCAGTCTTACTGTTGAAGGGGATATTAAAAAGCTCAGTTATACTGAAAATGGGAATCCTTCGGCAAGTGGTACTTATTCGTTAAAGCATAAAGACTTAGCAACAGTACGTTGTCAGCTTTCGGTACAGCCAGTAACAGGCAGGGTGACATTTTATGAAAGGAAGTAAGGGGTTCTTTTTAGTGCAGGAGGTTATTATATTTTGTCTGACTTTGTTAATGCTTGTTGATATATACAGTGGCTTGCAGAAAAGTTGTATGTTACAGCAGCAGAGCAGAGAGTTGCAAAAATGTTTCCAAGCGGCACAACAGATTGTTGCAGGCAATGATATTTCTGCGGGGTTTACAGTAAATAAAACAATAAAGCAATGTGATGATCTGGATGTACTGGAGGTACAGGTTAGTTATGGTAAGACTATATGCAGCTTACACTGGGCTTTGCCATCGGCAGAAGGGTTTTTTGTTGATGGAAACAGCAATGCAGATAGTTTTAGGAGCAATACTTAGCTGCATATTGCTTACAGCAATAATAAATTTTTGCAGCAGCAGCAGTAAACTAGCGGCAGAAATACAGTTACAGGATGCTTCGCGGCATATTCTTTTACAATTGGAAAAGAATATAGGATATATTGCAATGAATGTCAGGTTACAAAATGAAAGTAAAATTATCTGTACAACACTTAATGCTAATAAGCAACTTACTATTTATCCTGAAAAGCACGGCTTGTACCAAAACACACGTACAGGCAGAGGTTCTGGTATAAATCCTCTATCAATAGAGGGGATAAATGTTGATGACTGGAGTATAAAGCAGGTATCAGAAAGAGAACTGCTTATTAAATTTAAACTTAGTAAAAATGGTGTCAGTAGAGAATTCAGCCATATACAGTATTGTTATAATGCGAGGATAACAAGTGATGGCTAAAATGCGGGGCAGCATTTCACTGATTTGCTTAATAATAGTTTTGATATTATCGGGAATTGTACAGGTTATATTACATTGGAGTATGCAGGAAAGCAGAAGAGAACGCGATTATTTGCGTAATATACAGCTGCGTATTTTATGCGGTTCTGTTTTTAATGACAAAAGAGAAGAACTGTTGACTTCTGGTGAAAAACAGTATTATGAAGGATTATTGCAGCCAGATGATGATATTGTAACAGTGACCTGCAAAAGCAGTTACAGTAGTGATGAGTTGATTAATTTTCTGGAAGTTTCTGCAGCAATCGCTAATCATGTAGGCGCAGTACAGCGGCTGCGCAGAATTAACGTACGCTTTCCCCAAGAACAGCAGCGGACAGCGTCGGAATATGCTTTAGCAAGTTGTATTTTAGAAGGACAGGAATATCTTGCGGAAGAAACAATATATACAAGCATAGAAGAAGTAAAACTGCCGCAGATAGATTTTCTGAAAAAGAAATGTCCCAGTACACTTACTGTTAAAAGCGTAGAGGAAGAAGGCTTTAATGCCAGATTTTATTTTTTGGAAGATAATAATACAATTCTGCAACTCGGAAGCAGTAAACCTGCTAAAGGAGATACATTGATTGCCAGTCAGAGAGATGTTAATATTTCAGCGAATTCTGCTTTTCCAAACAGGTTGGTGTTGATAGGTAATAAAAGTATCATTATTGGGGAAAATGTTAAATTGGAAAATGCTGTTATTATGGCAAAAGATACTGTTCGAATAAATTCTGGCTGTGAGATTAACGGTTTTATTACAGCAAAAAGAATTGTACTTACAGGAGCATCGGAATTTAGCATAAATACTGATGCATTGCAGCCAATTAGTACACCTGCATACTCTACACCTTAATTCAGTTAAATGTTTACATTGCATAACAAAAACGGGATGAGCGATGCTCATCCCGTTTTACTTATTAAGCTTTTATGTTTTCCGGAGTTTTTACTTTCTTTTTATTGTAATCCTGCATGATTTGTTCAATGTTATCTGATTTAATCCATTCTTCCAAAGCTTGAGCCATGGTTTTTACTGCTTCCTCAACAGCTGTTTTATCTTCGCCTTGAAAAGGATGCAGTACGTGATTGATAACTGCTTTATTATTGCGTGCAGGATGACCTATGCCTATTTTGAAACGAAGAAATTCATTTGTACCTAAATGTTCAGTAATAGATTTAATACCGTTGTGTCCGCCTGCGCTGCCTTTACGACGAATACGCAGCTGACCTACAGGCATATCCATGTCATCCTGAATAATAGCAATATCTTGTGGAGCAATATGATAGAAATTAGCGTAAGCACCTACGGCTATTCCGCTGAGATTCATATAGGTTGTAGGCTTAATCAGGATGATTTTTTCTGGAGCACGGTATTCAGCCATATAGGCACTGCGATCTTCTTTACCAAAATTTATATTTAGACGGCGTGCAAGTTCATCTGCTACCATAAATCCTATATTGTGACGAGTATTTTCATATTCGCGGCCGATATTGCCCAGTCCAACAATAAGTTTCATTAAATTAAGTTCCTTTCATAAAAAAGTATTATAGTTGATTGTTTATAGCTGCTATTTCTTCAACTGTGACAAATTCATATCCCTGTTGGCGTAAACAGTCAATTATTATAGAAACGGCCTCTATGGTTTGCTTACGGGAAGCTGTTTTTTTAGGACTGTCACCATCGTGCAATAGGATTATGCTTCCTGGTGAAGCTGCTTTACAGACTCTGTCAGCAATAACTTCAGTTCCCGGATTTGTCCAGTCGCGAGGAATAATATTCCAATTTACGATTTGCAGACCTGCGTTATTAATACAATGCACTGTTGACCAATCTTTAAATCCATGCGGGGGACGCATATAATGCAATGGTGTGGCAGTGATAGTTTCCAAAGTTTTTTTGCCAAAGTTGATATTTTCTTGTGTTTGTTCTGCTGTTAATTTGAGCAGATCTTTATGATAACCTGCATGGAGTGCAATAAGATGACCTTTATTTTGAGCTGTTTTAACAATATCGGGATGATCAGCAGCATTTTCACCTACAAAAAAGAACGTAGCAGATACTTGTTTTTTCTCCAACAGATCTAATAATTCTTGTGTATATGGAGGATATGGCCCATCATCGAAAGTAAGCGCTATAATCTTACGGTTTTGAGTGTTTTCCGCATGGGTGAGAACGCTGCCGTAGAAACTGTTTTCTGGAAGTACAGCCAGCAATAAAAGTATACCACTGATTGTAATACAGACAGTGGTTGTGAGAGCTGCTATTCGTTTAGAAACTTTATTAAAACAGCCAAGCCAGAGAAAAATTATGCTGATTACAGCAGTAAAGATAAGAATATAAATTATTCGCATAAACAATTTACCAAAAAAGGCTTGCCTAAGGCAAGCCTTTTACTGACTTTTTATTTCTTAATATCGAACAATTGACTTACAGACCAATCATTGTAGATACGCAGAATGGTTTCTGCCAGAATGGGAGCAATAGACAATACTTTAATTTTTGGATGTTTCTTAGAAGGAGGCAGTGGAATTGTATTGGTAACGACTAACTCAGTAATATCTGATTGTGCAATACGAGAGAGTGCAGGATCTGTAAGAATTGGGTGAGTGCAGCATGCATAAATTTCTTTTGCACCAAATTTTTTCAGTGCGCGTGCACCTTCTGTCAAAGAGCCGGCAGTATCAACCATGTCATCAACTAAAATACAGGTTTTGCCTTTTACATCACCAATTAAATTCATAACCTCAGCAACACCAGGTTCAGGACGGCGTTTGTCAATTATTGCCATAGGGGCATTGAGAATTTCTGCAAAACCGCGAGCACGGCTTACACCGCCGAGATCAGGAGAGATAACAACTAAATCTTCTAGATTCTTTGATTTAATATATTCTGCTAACAAGGGGCCGCCAGGCATATGATCAAAGGGGATATTGAAGAAGCCTTGAATTTGTGCAGCGTGCAGGTCGATAGTTACAACACGTGTAATACCAGCAGTTTCCAATAAATCAGCCATCAGTTTAGCTGTGATAGGTTCACGTCCACGAGCTTTGCGGTCTTGGCGTGCATAACCGTAATAAGGGATAACTGCAGTAATATGATTTGCACTGGCACGTTTGAATGCATCTGCCATGATTAAAAGTTCCATGACATTATCATTTACTATAGGGCCACAGGTAGGCTGTACAATAAAAATATCTTTGCCACGTACACTTTCATTAATCATAACCTGAATTTCACCATTATTGAAACGGTTTACTACAGAATCACCAACAGTAGTTCCTAAGTAAGCAGCAATTTCACGTGCTAAATCAGGATTTGCATTACCAGTAAAAATTCTTAACTTATTTTCGTCAGACAACATGTCCATTCCCTCCAAAATCACCTTGTTTATTAATTTAATGTTATATTGATTAAAAAAACTTAACCTATTTTTAATTATACACTAAAAATAGGTGTTATGTAAACTTTTATACAGAAATTACTCGTCTTTTCTGTACTTTTCTGCCCAGCCTTCTATATTTTTCTGGTGTGCACGGGCAATAGCCAAGGCATTTTCAGGTACTGTCTTGGTAATTGTACTTCCTGCACCAATATAGCTGTTGCTTTCTATAGAAACTGGAGCGACGAGGTTTGTGTTGCAGCCGACAAACGCATTATCCCCGATAACAGTACGATATTTTTTCTTGCCGTCATAGTTTACAGTAATACAGCCGCAGCCCATATTAACACCGCTTCCTATATCGCTGTCACCTATATATGTAAGATGCGGCAGCTTTGTGCCTATACCAATGTTGGAATTTTTAACTTCAACATAGTTACCAATTTTTACACTGTCACCGATTACAGTATTGGGACGAAGGTGTACATAAGGCCCTGCTGTAACATGGTCTTTAATTTCGCAGTCATGTCCGTAAATGAATTGAAGATGATTATCATTGCCTATTTTAACGTTGGTGAAGCGGGCATTAGGGCCGATTTCACAATCTTCGCCTATTTTTGTATTTCCTTCCAGCCAGGTATAGGGATAAATTATGGTATCACGACCTACTTTTACATCTGCTTCGATAAAAGTACTGGCTGGATCCATAATAGTTACTCCTTCATCCATAAGCTTATCTAAAATTCGCTGACGCATTACACTTTCTGCTACAGCGAGCTGTCTGCGAGAATTGATTCCCATAACCATATCACTGTCAGCAGTAGAAATACCGCCTATCTTTTGTCCTGCTGAACGCAATTTCTGTAATACATCGGTAAGATAGTATTCACCCTGAGCGTTGTTGTTGGTTAGGGTTGAGAGAGCTTCAAATAATTGGGGACATTCTATACAGTAAATACCTGTATTGATTTCTTTAATGGATTTTTGAGCTTCTGTAGCATCCTTTTGCTCAACGATTCCTTCTACATTGCCATTGATGTCACGAATAATACGACCATAGCCAAATGGGTCATCCATTATTGCTGTAAGTACGGTAGCAGCAGCACCGCTTTTTTTATGTGCTTCACAAAATTTTTTTAATTCTTCTCCGTTTAAAAGAGGTGTGTCACCGCAAAGAATAAGTGCTGTACCATTAAATTTGTTTAGAGCATCAGCTGTCTGCATAACTGCGTGACCTGTACCAAGCTGTTCTGCCTGTAAAGCAATAGTTCCTTGGCTGCCAACCATAGTCTCTACCATTTCAGCTTCGTGTCCGACAATAATAACTTTTTTATCAGCACCGCAGATATCAGCTGCATCGATTACGTGCTGCAGCATAGGTTTACCGCCAACTTTATGTAAAACTTTTGGATATTTGCTGTGCATTCTTGTACCTTTTCCGGCGGCAAGGATAATTGCAACTAGATTATTCATTTTTGAAAAATCCTTTCTTGTTATTTATATCTATCTGTATTTGTTGATTATCTTCATCTAAAGGGTGTAATGTGAAGAAAGAGATATAATCATCTACCAGTTTTCGTTCGGGTTTAGCTGTAGCAATAAGAAAAGCTTTACCTACTACTTGTACGCCTACCTCATGTGCCAAAGCTTCCATACCTTTGGCTGTACCGCCGCCTTTCATGACATCATCGATGATTAATACGCGGCTGTTTGGCTTTAGGGCTCGTTTAGGCATTGCCATATTTTGAATTGTTTTTGTAGAACCGCTGACATAGTTGATATTGACAGTACTGCCCTCTGTAATATCACTTGTGTGTCTTGCAATAACTAGTGGGACATTGAATGCACGAGCTACCTGCATCGCTAAAGGAATACCACTGGTTTCTACTGTCATAATGCAGTCGGGGGACAGTGACTGCAATCGGTTCATGAATATTTCACCTAGGCGGACTACAGTTTCTGGGTGACAAAGAATATCAGTAGTGTACAGCATTCCACCTGGAAGAATACGCTCTGGCGAAGAAAGACGTATTGCTAGCTCTTGTAAAAAGGCATTATCATCTTCTATAAGATGGCAGGGTATAAACCGTACTCCACCGGCAGCTCCGGAAACAGTTTCTACTTTGCCTAAACCGTGAAGCTCAAGTCCTGTTTTTACTGCCAGTACATCTTCGCTGAGAGTGGATTTAGCAATATCGAATTTTTTACAAAAATAAGAAAAAGAAAATAGCCGATAAGGATGATCGGCTAAAAGTTTTGTCAATGCAACAACACGTTCAATCCTTTTGGCTTTGACCATAAGTGCTAGCCTCTTTTCTGTTGTTTATATATTTTTCTGCCAGGATAAGATCACTGGCTTTATCTATGTCCATGCCAATACCAGCATGATGTGTAATTATGGCTTTGCAATCCATTTCCAGCAGCTCAGATGTACGAACTTCTGCATTTGCTACAGTCAGGCAGTGAAAGATGAATTTAAATATAAAACTCCATCCCAGCCAAAGACAGAGCTTTAAGGGAGATTTACGAAGAATAAAAATTTCTCTAGCTTTTTTCTGACCATGAGGAATAATATTTTTGGACATTAACATCATATTTCCGCCAGTAAAGATATCATCCTTTAACTTAGCATATGTACGTTTGGCTTGAGGAAATTCTTTAAGACAGATTTTTTTAGGAATTATGGGATAATAAAGCTGAGCAGAAGGGTATTCATCACAAGCTGCAAGAAAATCACGTACAGCTTGAGGAGTCAGCAAAGGAATATCATCACATACTCCAAGAAGTTTTTCACTGCTGTCTATTCCGAGAGCTTTTGCAGCGGCATAAGTTGTGGTCGACAAATCACCTTCTGCTTTACATAAGAGAATATCTTTTGGTAATGTAGCTGCAAGTGTAGGCAGTGCTTTTGGATGTGCAGCAATAATAATGCGACGAATGCGACCGCTTTTTTGCAGTGCTTCAATTATATAGTCTATAATGCGTTTGTTTCCAAGTGAAACAAGACAACGATGTTCAGTACCGCTAAGGTCTTTGAGCCATGGAGCTATTCCCCCGGCAACGATAAAAGCGTCAATATCTGCAGTAGACTTTTTGGCAGCTGTCATTATTTCGCCTTCTTTTTAGGCAGATGTTCTGCAAGAGAACGCATAAGAGTGTGTTCTGCGTTTTCCAGATGAATACGTGCACAGTATTGTGCACGCTCTACGTCGTGAGAAGCGATAGCATCTACGAGGTTACGATGTTCATCCATTGTTTCAATAAGACGGCCTGGGTAACTCATAGAACGACCGCGAATAGTAGTCATCTGCTCACGGAGATTATTTATAATGCTGCGCAAACGTTCATTGCGGCTGGCAGTATAAAGGACATCGTGAAAGGCTGTATCGACTTCAACTATTTTATCTATATCACCGTTAGCAACATGTTGACCTATTTCTATAAGGTAGCCGTTTAATATTTCCAGCTCTTCATCTGTAATACGTTCAGCAGCCAATCCAGCTGATAAAATATCCAGGCTGATTCGTATTTCATATATTTCAGTTATGTCTTTGATTGATATATCTGCTACATAGGTGCCACGGCGGGGAATCATTACAACGAAACCTTCCAGTTCCAGTTTGCGTATCGCTTCACGTACTGGTGTACGGCTGACACCCATTTCATCAGCAAGCTGAATTTCCATAAGACGTTCGCCGGGACTGAAAGTACCGTCAATGATTGCTTGACGGATATTTTCGCAGACAAGTTCACGCAAAGGTTTATAGCTGTCTAATTTTATTGGTTGAAGATGTCCGGGCATTTTTATTTTCTCCTCCTGATAGTTGTTGTGATTGCAGTTTCTGCATTGAAATCTGTTAGAGCTGTTTCTATGTTTTTGGCAGTTTCTATATTGTTTGTAACGGCGAAAACTGTTGGTCCGCTGCCGCTCATAAGTGCATAATCTGCACCTGCACTAAGCATAGAAGCTTTTATGGAAGCGATTATGGGGTGTAATGGTATAGTAACAGTTTCCAGTACGTTGCCCATGTAAGGAAGCAGTGCATTGATTCCTTTATGCAGATGTGCCTGTAACTGCCAAATGCAGGGAGTATGCACTACGCGTTCATGATTGTAATGTTTATAAACCCAAGCTGTGGAAACTTCAATGTTTTTCGGTTTAGCAAGAACTATAAAACATTGCGGTAAATCTTCAAGCTTTGTAAGCTTTTCGCCGCGCCCAGTTGCCAGCATAGTACCTCCTTCTATACAAAAAGGTATATCACTGCCAAGTTGTGCTCCTAAGCGTTCTAGTTCATGTGTTTCTAAATTGAGATTCCAATAACGATTTAAACCACGCAGAACTGCTGCTGCATCACTGCTGCCGCCTGCAAGACCTGCTGCTAGGAAAATATTTTTCTTCAAGGCAATGTGAACGTTCGGAGTAATGTTACAATGACCAGCCAGTAAAGCCGCTGCTCTATAGGCGAGGTTGTCAGGGCCGCAGCTAAGGCTGTGCCAATTAGATGTAATTTCAATACTGTTGTTGGCTGAACCTTTGCTTATAGTAATTTCATCACTTAAACCTATGCTCTGCATTATCATGCTTACTTCATGGTAACCATCACTGCGCAGACCGAAAACTTCCAGCCCTAGATTTATTTTAGCGTAAGCTGTTTCTGTTATTGTTTTCAATGTTAGTTCACCTGCCTGATTTTGTATACAGTATTATTTTATACTGTTTTAGACTTCATAGCAAGTTTTTTTCGAACGTTCGGGATTTATAAGCGATTTTTTTATAAACAATTTTAAAAATAGAGAAAATATAA
>CAZQQK010000012.1:22992-25049 GCA_964595445.1 uncultured Phascolarctobacterium sp. | reverse complement strand
ATATAATATATTTTATAAACTTATATGTTGTAAAAATCTCTGTCGCAATAGGTATAATAAAAAACCGTAAAGCCGATTATGACTCTACGAGTAACCAAAAAGGACTGCGCTAAGACTGTAGCAGTCGGAAACGCAGTCCTTGCTTACTTAAATTATAGCAAAGATTTTGTGAAAAAGCTGTGATTTTATAAGTACAGCAAAATAGGTATGTAAGGATAAGGCTATGGTGATTGTACTGTTGTTTTAGGCAAGCAGAGTTTGCAATATTTCATTATAGGTTACAAGCTTTACGTTACCGCTTTGGGATGCAGCTTGTTGGCAGCCTTTGGTGAATCCGCTTTTAGAAAAGATATAGAGGACTGTTTGGGAATAATTGAACAGACTGCTGCGGTGCTGCAATAGCTCTAACACACCAACATCTACTTTCTCGTTTGTCCATTTACATTCGCCAAAAAGTGCAGTATCCTTGTCTTGGATTGCCATAATATCAATTTCTGTTTGTTTGTGTAATTGTTTATCCGCACCCCACCAACGCCCAAGGTCGGTAAAGTCGATTGGCGCATTATTGTTGAGTAGAAGCTGCCATAAATATTGTTGACAGATATCTTCAAAAACCCTGCTCATATAATCTGCTAAAAAAGGTTCGATGCGCTTATAGGCAAGCTCTTGCGCTCCACGGGAAATCAAGGAAATATTTGCCGGTATAAAGCGATACCAGAAGCGGAACATATTATCGCTGATTGCATAGATAGATTTGCGTGAAATTTTTTCGCCGTAAGGTGTTTCTCGTTTTACTATACCTAGAGCGAGCAGGTTTTTCAGATAGCTGGCACAGACATTACTGTCCTCGCCAACCTTAGAGGATATTTCGGATAAACGTGATGAGCCTGTGGCAATAGCTGTAATAATGGCATTATATAAAGAAGCCTCACGTACCTCCTGCTTAAGAAGATTTTCCGGTTCTTCAAATAGTGAAGAGTTTGGATTAAGAAAGATGTTTTTTATATTTTCCTCAATAGAAAGCTTATCGTTAAGCTGCAAAAGGTATTGCGGTGTTCCGCCGACCATACCATAGGCGATAGCCTTATCAATAGGTGAAAAATTGGTAAGATAACTGCAGACTTCTGAAAAGCTGAAAGGGTGAATTTTCAGTTGAACTGTACGTCTTCCATAAAGAGGCGCCTTGTAGGCTAAGACATGATCCTCCATATATGACATGGAAGAACCACAAAGAATCAGCATAAGCTTGGAGGTATCCTTGTATTTGTCAATCAGCATCTGCAATGTTGAGGCAAGGCTGCGGGAAGCACGTGCTACATAAGGATATTCGTCTATTGCAAGTATTATGCGTTTGCTCATGGAAAGCTGAAAGACATATTCCAAGGAATCTTGAAAGCTTTTGAATGCAGTGTTTATATTAATGCCGGTAGCAAATTCCATGATATTATGGCTAAAGTTATCAAGATTTTGTTTTGCATTGCTTTCAACGCCCATGAAATAGATAGCCGGTTTATCTTTGATAAAATGACTGATCAGTGCTGTTTTGCCGACACGGCGACGGCCGTAGATTACGGCAAATTCAAATTTGTCAGAAGCGTATAGTCTGTTTAATGTTGCAAGCTCCTGCTGTCTGCCGATAAACATTTATTAGCCTCCTTTTGCTGTTTATAAATATGATATAATCAATATTATAATCAAGAAAATGACATGCTGTTTGAAATTAAATATCTGTCCTTAGGTTAAATTATATCAGTAATCATAAATTTACTCAAGTACGATTTACTAAAGTATACTTGAGTAAATTCATAAGCGCATATGAGAAAGTGCGGATTAATTATATACGTACTCTGTTAGCTTAGCAATGCTTTTACGCAAAAGAAAAGCATACAGACTATGTTGAGCAGTAGTCTGTATACTTGTTGTTGCTTTATAAGCTTTAGAATGTTCCCTGCACCAGCTGGGCAATGTTCTTGGAATGATCGGATACACGCTTCATATTAATCAGCAGCTCCATCATAACAAAGCCTGCAGTAGGATTGCAGATATGTTCGTTAAGG
>CAZQQK010000012.1:0-22982 GCA_964595445.1 uncultured Phascolarctobacterium sp. | reverse complement strand
GGTATTGCTTAACCTCACGGCAAAGACGCACAGCGTCCTCCGCAATAACCTTATCATTTTTCTCTAGGGCCTCCAATGAACGTCCGGAGGCACGCAGTACCATTTCGCTGAGCTGCAGCAGCTCGGCCTTAGCCTCGTCAGAGAAAACCACGTCCTCCTCAACAAGCTTGCGTGCGCGTTTAGCCAATGTTTCACCATGGTCACCGATACGGTCGATATCCGTGCAGGCGTGCAAAAGACCGGTGTGGCGTGTCGTCAGGCTTTCGCTCATTTCAGATGAGCTCATCTGCGTCAGATAGTCGGTAATATCTCGCTCCAACGCATCGACAACAGGCTCGTGCTCCAAAACGTATTTTACCTTGTCGGCATCAAAGCTTTGAATAGCCTCCATGCCAAGACGCACGTCCTTGCGTGCCAGCTCGCCCATACGCACAACCTCTTTGACAGCAAGGCTGATAGCGATAGAGGGAGTGTTCAACATGTTTTTGTCAAGATAAACAGGGCGCATGGAGATGATTTCTGCCTTGCCGGGCACAATCTTTTCTACCAGCTTGATGAAAGGGTTAACAAAGGGCATAAAGAGCAGCGTGTTCAAAATGTTGAACGCCGAGTGCGCATTCGCAATCTGACGCGCTATGTCGCCGTCAGGCGATACAAGCAGCACGAATTTAATGAAGAACGGCATAAAGACTACAAAAATTATACTGCCGATGACGTTGAACATTACGTGAGCTGCAGCTACACGCTTAGCCGTAAGGTTAGCACGCAGTGAAGCGAGTACGGCAGTAATACAGGTACCGATATTGTCGCCGAGCAGTACAGGAATCGCACCCTCCAGCGGAATAAGTCCCTGACCGGCCATGGCGATAAGAATACCGATGGTAGCACTGCTGGACTGAATCAGCACAGTCATAATCATACCGATACCGATGCCCAGCAACGGATTGCTGGAGAAAACCTCGATGAAATGCACAAAGCCGGGATAGTTACGCAGAGGCATAACAGCTTTGCCCATCATATCCATGCCCAGCATCAGAATACCGAAGCCCAGCATAACCTGACCAAGATATTTTGTGCGGCTTTTTCTCGCCAGCAGCTGCATCAAAAAACCGATGAAGATTAAAATCGTGATATAATCGGAAAGCTTGAAGGCAATGAGCTGTGCCGTCATAGTGGTACCGATGTTGGCACCCATGATAATACCGAAGCCCTGCTTCAGCGTGAGCAGGCCCGCGTTTACCAGGCCTACGGTCATAACGGTGGTAGCACCGCTGGCCTGCAGCACTGCAGTAACAACTGCGCCCAACAGGATGCCCATAGCGAGCACGCCTGTCATGGCTTCCAGAATCTTTTGCAGCTTAGCGCCGGCAGCCTTTTGCAGACCGTCACCCATCAGCTGCATACCATACATAAATAAGGCGATACCGCCTAAAAATGCCAAGAAATAAGCAAGCATAAAAAATAAGTCCCCTTTTTTAGTTTGTATGCATCCGTAATTGCTGCGAAAACAGCATATACCTATACTTATTATACTCGAAATTTTATGATGTTAAAAGTGCGTAAGGAACTTTACATAAATTTAACATTAATCAAAATGTTTTCAAAGCAAAAAAATACACCGCACATTTCGCACGGTGCGGTGTATTTAAGGAGAGGTGTATGATGAAAAGATATGTTTAGGAGAGTTGCTTTATAAGAGTCATGGCTTCATCTACCGAAAGCGTGCTGCCGACAGCAACTAACTTTTCGTCGATGACTAAAGCGGGGAAGGCCATCACTCCATAGGCCACTACCTTTTGGAATTCGGAAACTTTTTCAAACTTAGCTTTGACCTTTAGCTTTTTCAAAGCAATTGCAGTATTTTGCATGAGCAATTCTGCTTGCTTTGTCATAGGGCCAAGAATTTTTACGTGCATTGAAATCACCTTTCTTTGCGATGCTTTGCTTAACTAGTTCCTTTCATCCTCGAGTATTATTATAACAGCTTGTTTTGTCAAAGGTTGGACTATTCAGTAAAGTTTATGTGAAATCACTGCATTATTTAGAGATAATAAGCTACTTTAAAATTATTTTGAGAAAGGATTTGAGGCGTTCATTCTGAGGATTAGTAAAAATTTCAGTAGGGGTACCTTGTTCCTGTACATGACCATCTGCCATGAATACTACTTTTGTTGCTACTTCACGTGCAAAACCCATTTCGTGAGTTACGACGACCATAGTCATTTTTTCTTCTGCTAATTCACGCATTGTTCGCAGTACTTCACCAGTAAGTTCTGGGTCAAGGGACGATGTTGGTTCATCAAACAGCATAATTGCAGGTTTCATAGCAAGTGCACGGGCTATTGCAACACGCTGCTGCTGTCCGCCGCTAAGTTTGCGAGGATATACATCTCTTTTATCAGAAAGACCTACTTTAGCCAACAGAATTTCTGCTTCTTTAATTACTTCACTGCGATTGCGCTTTTGTACATTTACTGGCGCTTCGATGAGATTTTCTAATACCGTCATATGCGGAAAAAGATTAAATTGCTGAAAAACCATTCCCATTTTGCATGCGATACGGCGAGTATCTTTATTGCTGACATATTCTGTGCCGTCTGTTGTTTCTTTGCAGAGTATTTCTCCATCAATAGTTATGCTGCCCTTATCTATTGATTCCAATTTATTTAGACAGCGCAGCAGTGTACTTTTGCCGCCGCCAGAGGGACCGATTACAGCAACAACTTCACCTTCATTAACTTCTAAATTTATACCTTTAAGAACTTCTAGATTATTAAATTTTTTCCATATATTAACTGCTTTGATTTTGTTCATTGCTTTAACTCCTAAAAACTATTGGTCATATTTAGAAAAACGTTTTTCCAAACGTTCAAATACTACAGTCAGGATTAAAGTTGCCAGAAGGTAGAATACTGCGGCAACAATAAATGGGGTAATGCTGAAATCGCGCTGTACTAAATTTCTGGCTGTACGCATAAGGTCATTCATTGCAAGTACATAAACTAAAGATGTATCTTTAACTAAGGTAATAGTTTCGTTGCTTATAGGTGGAAGGATAATTCGAATAACCTGAGGCAGTATTATACGACGCATAGTTTGAATATAGTTCATGCCTAAGGTGTGAGCAGCTTCATACTGACCAGCAGGTATTGCTTGAATGCCTGCACGAAAAATTTCGCAAAAATAAGCAGCATAATTAAGTACGAAAGCAACTATAGCAGATTCGAAATCCGGCAGACGTATACCTACAGAAGGTAGGACGAAGTAAACAAAAAAAATCTGCAGCATAAGCGGAGAACCGCGCAGAATCCAGACATAGCAGCCAATAAGAGACTGTAATGGTTTGATGCCGGAAACACGTCCCAAGCTAAGCAGTATGCCTAAAGGAATACTCAAAATAATAGTAATAATAAAAACTTTGAATGATACTAAGCAACCATCCAGCATTTGCGGAATGATGTTCAGAATATAGTCCATAAACTCTCTCCATTAATCATAATATGGGCTGTTATATTATTGAGAATATAACAGCCCTAAATTTAATTTTAAATTAGTAAAAGTAAAATAAATTTATCGAAATTAATATTTAGTGATATCTGCACCCATCCATTTTTCAGAAATCTTTTTGCAGGTGCCGTCTTTTTTCATTTCGTCCATAGCTTTATCAATGCGCTCTTTGAAGTCCTGATCATCTTTGCGGAAAGCGATAGCGACAACTTCGTCTCCCATGCTTTCAGGAAGAATTTCATAGGTATCAGGTTTCTTTTTATCATAATAACCACGAGCTAAAACAGCATCAACAATAGCAGCATCAACACGTTTATTATCCAGTTCCATATAAACAGCGGCAAAGTCAGGATATTTGCGAACTTCTTTTAAGGAAGCCGTCAAATCTTTGTTTGAAGGCTGTTCAAGCAGATAAGAACCAGTACTGTCATCTTGGACAGCTACGATTTTACCTTTCAGGTCTGCTTTAGTTTTGATGTCAGATCCTTTAGGTACAACGATTAGTTGGGAGTTATTAATATAGGGCTTTGAAAGACCATAAACTTTTTCACGGTCGGGGTTAACGGTAAAGCAGTTCCAAATAGCATCAATACGTTTGGATTTAAGCTCTGCTTCTTTAGCGCCCCAGTCAATAGGTTTAAATTCTACTTCCATACCAGCGCGTTTGCAGGCTTCGCGTGCTAAATCAATATCCATGCCGATAATTTCATTGTTTGCATCACGGTACCCCATGGGAGCAAAATTATCATCTAAGCCGATAACCATTTTTTTAGGGCCATCACTGCCGCAACCAGCTACCATCATAATCATTATCATCATGCCCATTACTAAAGCTAATACTTTTTTCATTCTTTCCACCTCATTAATAACAGTTTGAGCTTAAGCATGTATCCATTATACTTTAGTATATTAAATTTGTAAAGTACTAATGTGATGTTTTTTGAAAAAATTTTGGCGCAGATGCTGCCTTTGCCTTATAATATAAAGATAAGAATATTATAGGAGGCGGAATTATGCTGCTTGCAGATACAAAGACGGATATAAGTGTTAATCGTTTTGGTGGTAATGGAGAAGTTGTTATTGAACATTATATTGATGAGAACATGCTTAATGATAGTGTGATTATGTATGCTAAAGTAATACTTAAACCAGGGTGCAGTCTTGGTTATCACGTCCATAATGGCAATAGTGAGACTATTGTTGTATTACAGGGAACGGCAGAGTATAACGACAACGGTAAAATTATTATTTTACATGCAGGTGATAAAGTACATTGCCCAAATGGGGAGGGACATTCTATTGGAAATTCACAGAATGCTGTTGAAAATTTATTGCTGCAGGCATTAATTATAAAAGATAAGGAGGCTGGAAATTAATGTATATTCCTGAATTGCATAAAATTTGGCTGTGCCAGAATAAAAATGGTGGAATTTATATGTCACCGAAAATGGCAAATAGGCATGGACTTATTGCTGGTGCTACTGGTACTGGTAAGACGGTAACTTTAAAAGTTATGGCTGAGAGTTTCAGCGAAATGGGAGTACCAGTATTTTTGGCAGATATAAAAGGTGATGTTTCTGGTATGTGTGCACCGGGAGAGAATAGTGAAGGTTTTCAAAAACGTTTGCATGACAAACTGGGATTAGAAACAGATTGGAAGTTTCAAGGTTATCCTTTGCGCTTTTGGGATGTTTATGGTAAAGGCGGTATTCCTGTTCGTACAACTGTAAGTGAAATGGGGCCGGAATTATTAGCACGTCTTTTGGAACTTAATGATACTCAAAGTGGTGTTTTAAATATTGTTTTTCGTATTGCTGATGATGCAGGTCTGCTCTTACTGGACTTCAAGGATTTACGCAGTATGGTAAAATTTGTAGGAGACAACGCAGCTGATTTTAAAACACAGTATGGAAATATTGCTGTTCAAAGTATTGGGGCGATACAGCGTGCTTTATTGCGGCTTGAAGATCAGGGAGCAAATATCTTTTTTGGTGAACCTGCTTTAGACATTAGAGATTGGTTTGCGGTTGAAGATGGACGCGGTATTATTAATTTACTGCATTGCACAGAACTTTTTCAACGCCCTCTGCTTTATTCTACTTTTTTGCTTTGGATGCTTTCAGAACTGTATGAAATGCTGCCGGAAGCAGGAGATTTAGAAAAACCTAAAATGGTATTTTTCTTCGATGAAGCACATTTAATTTTTAAAGATGCTCCGCAATCTTTGCTGGAAAAGATAGAACAGATTGTACGACTTATTCGGTCTAAGGGGATAGGTATATATTTTATTACTCAGCAGCCTGCTGATATACCTGATAGTGTTTTGGCACAGTTGGGTAATAAGTTGCAACATGCATTGCGTGCTTATACACCTAAAGAACAAAAAGGGTTAAAGGCTGCAGCACAGTCTTTTCGTGTAAATCCTGAACTTGATGCAGAAAAAATTTTAGGCGAACTTGGCACGGGTGAAGTATTAGTATCTTTACTTGATGATGAAGGTGTTCCTTCTGTGGTACAGAGGGCTTATGTTATGCCGCCGCGCAGTTATTTGGGGACGTGTTCTGATGAAAAACGTCAGTCTATGATAAAAGGCTGCCTTCTTTATAGTAAATATGCAGAAACAGTAGATCGTGAGTCTGCTTATGAAATTCTTAATAAAAGAATAGAGGAAGCAGCAAAGCAAGCAGAAGCTGTTGCTAAAGCTAAGGAGGAAATAAAGGCTGCTAAGGCAGAAGAGCTTCGCCGTAAAGCGGCAGAGCGAGAGCTGGCAAAAGCTCAGAAGGCTGCTTCTGTTGGTACGCGTAAAACAAAAAGTGTAACTGATAAATTTTTGGATTCTTTAATCAATACAGCCACACGCCAAATTGGTAATAAAATTGTTCGTGGAATTTTAGGTAATTTGTTTAAATAAATAGGAAAAGAAAAAGAACGTCATATGCAGTAGTTTCCTTACCTATGTAAAAGGAAATCTTCTGCTGACGTTCTTTTTAATATGATCTTTTTCCTAAAGTAGGGTGTGTACATAAGCGCAGCGATAAACGATGAATCATATGTGCTGCTTCATCTATAGGTAAATCTTCATAGCTGCTGTTGCGTTCTAAAACGCACAGTGGACTGTTGCTGCCTATTTCACCGCCCGGAAGATAAATATATTCAGAATTGTCACTGTCGCCGAATATATAACCAGCGAGCAGCTGTTCTTTGGTAACTTTATACATAGTAGAACCTCAAAAATAAATAATATATGGATAAGTGTTTTTAGTTAAAACATACGCTTTTTCCATAGCATAATGGCAGTCCCAAAAGCAATACATACTGCTAAAATAACAACTACGAAGAACCCGTAAGGATTATCAGCAAACGGTACAGGTACGTTCATGCCCCATAAGCCGCTTATAAGAGTGGGGATTGCTAAAATAATAGTGATAGAAGCCAAAAACTTCATAACAAGATTTAAATTGTTGCTTATGATACTGGCAAAAACTTCCATCATGCTATTAAGAATGTGACTGTACATTTCAACCATTTCTACTGCCTGTTTATATTCAATAATTACATCATCAAGCAAGTCCTCATCTTCTTCATACACTTTAATTAAATGCTGCGACTGAGTTGCATTGCGCAGACGAAGCAGGCGTTCGAGAACAATTGAGTTGCTGCGAAGTGATGTAGAAAAATATGTAAGAGATTTTTGTAAATCAAGCAGGTTGAATAATTCGCTGTTTTCCATTGATTGGCGCAGATGCAGCTCCAATTCATCGGTACGGCGTATGATGATACGAATATATTTTAGGTATAAAGTGGCTGACTTATAAAGGATTTGAAAAAGAAAGCGGGTTTTCTTAAATGTACTGAACATTTTGCTGTTATGTGAGCCAAAGTCGGCAGTAACCGCATTAGACTCCAGACAAATTGTAGTAATTCCCATTTCTGTAACGATAATACCGAGCGGTAATGTATCATAATCTTTATTACTGCGTAAAAAAGGTATATCGACTAAGATTAAAATTTGATCATCTTCTACTTCTATACGTGATTTTTCTTCTTCGTCCAGTGCTGCGCTTAGAAAATCCATTTGAATTTTTGTCGCTATGGAAATTTCCTGTAGTTCTTCTGCTGAAGGAGCCACTATGTCCAGCCAATATCCTTTTTCCAAACTATCAAGTTCGAGTTCAGCCAAACCTTGATCGGTACTTTTTGAAATTTTATACATAGCGTTCCTCCTTCCTTGAATAACAGACTTAAAAATTTTATGGTTTTAGTTTAAATATGTTCCTTTATAGCTTGGGCAAGCTGATCTGCACAGCTTGTTCCACGACCGCGGCAATCATTTCCCTGTAAAAGTTCTGCGATTTCTTGGGCATCTTTTCCTTCAACTAATTTACTGATAGCAAGCAAATTACCTGGACAGCCTCCGGTAAAATGAACATTATAAAGTTTACCGTCGATTATATCGAAGTCGATTTTATTGGAGCAGACTCCTTTGGGGATATAAGAAAACATTTAAGAAAATCCTCCTGATTACAATATACATAATGCAATTCGACAAAAATAAATAAAATCCTTTTTTCTTGTTACTGTCTCAAAAAATTTTACGAGATTTTATCAGTTCAGCATAGAAAAGTTTTTGATACATACTTTTAATTAATTATAAAAGTTGGTATAATAAAGAACATATTATTGACGTTGTAGGTTAGTAGTATTAGTAGGCCTGTTGGTGATAATGGGCAGCTGCAATTATATTTTTGTGATACAGATTTCTGGGTTTTGACAGAAATGGTTGTGGCTTTAGTATTTATAGGCATGCTATGGTAGCATGGAAGAAAGGTAGTGTAGTGTTTATGTCAATCCAATTAATTATTGTTGTAGTGTACATTGCCCTGCTGTTTGGCATTAGTTTGTGGGCAAAACATAAAGCTGATTCTGGATCAACAGCTTTTCTGTTAGCAGGGCGTAAGCTGGGAACGATTCTTGTAGCAGTAAATGTTACAGGCTTGGCTGTAGGGGCTGCTTCTACTGTAGGTGTAGCACAGCGTGCGTTTACTGTTGGTATGGCAGCTGGTTGGTACAATGGTGCATGGGCTATTGGTGCTGTTGTTATGGGATTGTTGGCGGCTGGCAAGCTTCGTTCTATGAAAGTTTCTACTATTCCGGAATTTTTTGAGTATTATTACGATACAAAAGGTCGTGCAATTGCTGCTGTAGGCTTAGTAATTATCATGTGTGTTATTACAGCATTACAGTATATGGCAGGTGGGGCAATTCTATCTTCATTGCTGCCCGAGATTTTTTCATTTCATGGCGGTATGATTATGAGCGCTGTTGTATTTATCGGTATTACGCTTATCGGCGGATTATGGTCAAGTGGTCTTGCCAACATTGTCAGTGTTACACTTATTTATATAGGCATTATTTATTCAGCAGTGCAGGCTGTTGCTAATGTAGGCGGTTGGAATGCTGTTTTAAGCAAGGTACCTAATCCTGAGGTTATGGGCAGTCCTGTAGGAGGATTGGCTGCAGCTACTATTTTTGGCTGGATTATTGTCATGATTACGCAAACTATTACTGCACAGGGACCCGTACAGATTGCCTGTGGTGCGAAAAATGCGAAAGCTGCCAGAAACGGTTATTTATTAGCAGCTTTAATGATTTTGCCTGTAGGTTTTATCTGTGCAGTGTTGGGTATAGTCTGCAAGGCTATGTATCCGGAAATGCCAGTAGCACAAGCTGCTTTAGCTATGCCGAAAGTAGTTATGACTTTGGAGCCTTTAGCTGGTGGCATAACATTGGCTGCTTTGTGGGCTGCTGATGTATCTACAGCTTGTACTATTCTTCTTGGCGCTGCAACTTTGTTCAGTAAAGATATTTATAAACGTTTTATTAATCCTAATGTAGCAGAAGATAAATTTGTAGTCATCAATCGTCTTTCTGTATTGGTTGTGGGTTTAGTTACATTATGGTTTGCTTTTAATGCAGCTGGTATTGTAAAAACAATGATTGCTGGTTTATCTATGACCTGTGGCTTGACCTGTGTTTTCTTCTTTACTATGTTTGCACCAGGATTGTGTCGCCGTAGTTCTGCTTTTTGGACAACGTTGGTAAGTCTTGTAGGAATTGCTCTTTGGTTTATGCCTGGCAGTCCTTTGTCATCTATTAAGCCAATGTTTGCTAATGAGGTTATTTATTTTGAATGGCCGATTTGTATACTGACTTTCTTGTTGGTTTCTGTATTAGATAAAAATCATATAAAAAAAGTTGTCGAAATTTCAGAAGAAGACTAAAATTATATATAAGATGAAGTTGCTGCTGCATATTTTGTGCAGCAGCAATTATTATAGCTTTTCTATTTGATTTATGCAGAGGAGTGCAGTTTATGCATGAATATAGTAATACAATCATTAATAGTATAGAAATTGGGCGTGCGGCATTGCGTATTGCGCTGACTGCTAATCGTAATGAAGAAATGAAACTCAAGGAGAGGCTTGCACAACAAGGAATTTTTGCTGCAGCAGTAGATTTTGGCGGAGAGTTTATTCCTTCTATTGTAAAAATTATTGAACGGGCAGTGGTTGCTGCTCAAAGGCAGGGTTTAGTATCTGAAACTCATGTAGGTGCTGGTGCTGTTGCCGGTGCAGCGCATGAAGCTCTTGAGCAGGTTACTACTAAAGCTGCTGGATTTAATGTTGGTGGCAAGATTGGTTTAGCACGTGCAGGTGAGCATCTTTGCGTGGCTATTTATATGGGTGTGGGGGTTCTAAATCTTAATGAAATGTGCGTGGGACTGGCACATCGTTCGCTTGCCAGTGATGAGTAGAGGTGTGCTATGAGCATTTTCGATATTATTGGGCCGGTTATGATTGGACCATCAAGTTCGCATACTGCAGGAGCAGTGCGTTTAGGTCTTGTAGCTGCTAGTATATTGGGCGGCAGACCTGTAAAGGCAGATATTTATCTGCATGGTTCTTTTGCAGAAACATATAAAGGGCACGGTACTGATATGGCACTTTTAGCGGGGCTTATGGGATGGATGCCTGATGATGAGAGAATACCAAATGCTGACAGTTATGCTGTTGCCAATAATTTATCTTATAGTTATAATAAAATTGATTTAGGGAATATGGCGCATCCCAATACGGTGCTGTTTAAGCTTACTGCTGTTGATGGATCTCATTGCAGTATTATTGGCTCATCTATCGGTGGTGGACAGGTAAAAATAACAGAGGTTGATGGATTTCCAATGGAGCTTACAGGCAGACTGCCAGCAATTCTTACAGTGCATGTTGATGCTCGTGGTGTCATTGCTCTTGTGACAAGTACATTGGCGAATGCTGGAGTAAATATAGCTACTATGCGTTTATTCCGTAGTGATAAGGGTGGAATGGCATCAATGGTTATTGAGTGTGATGAAATTGTTCCGCAGGAAATAATTAATCTTATTGCTGCGTTGCCGCAGATTGAATCAGTACGGTTTATTGCCAGTGTTTTGTGAGGTTTACAATATGAAGAAAGAAATGCTTTCGTTAAACAACTGGATTAAAGAAGCTGCTGATTGGAAGCAGTCTTTGACGGATTATCTTATAGAATATAATATGCGTGAGCAGGAATGCAGTCGTGATGAGTTGTTGCAAAAAATGCAGGATATGCTGCAAGTTATGGAAAAATCCGTAGAATATGGTCTTAAAGGAATAAAATCGCACAGTGGTTTGACTGGTGGAGATGCAAAAAAACTTGCAGAAGCTGCTAAAGGGCAAGGATTTACTAATCTTTTAGGTGATAAGGCTGTAGATGCTGTAATTTATGCTACAGCTGTTGGAGAATGTAATGCTGCTATGGGTCGTATTGTAGCAGCTCCTACTGCTGGTGCAAGTGGTGTACTGCCTGGCGTGTTTTTCTCTTTAAAAAAGCATTATAATCTTGACGATAAAACTTTGCAGCAGGGTCTTGTTGTAGCAGGAAGTATTGGCATGGTAATTGCTGAACGTGCTTCGCTGGCAGGAGCTACTGGAGGTTGCCAAGCAGAGTGTGGAAGTGCTGCTGCTATGGCTGCGGGCGCTGCTGTATCGATGATGGGTGGAACGCCTATACAGGTTGGAACTGCTGTTGCTATTGTTTTTAAAAATGTACTGGGATTGGTTTGTGATCCAGTAGCTGGTCTAGTTGAAGTTCCCTGTATTAAGCGAAACGGTGCCTGTGCATTACAGGCTTTGTTGGCAGCTGAGTTGGCACTGGCGGGTATTAATAGTTTTATTAATGCAGATGAAGCTATAGATGCCATGAAAAGTGTAGGCGATTCGATTCCCTGTGCTTTAAAAGAGACCGCTGGCGGCGGCATGGCTGCTGCGCCTTCGGCTATAGAGTGGGCAAAGAACTATTTTGCTCACAGCAGTAAATAAAATAGAAAAGGAGTCTTTAATCATGGAAATTATTGCAACTAACAATGCACCACAAGCGTTAGGTCCTTATTCTCAAGCAGTACTGGCAGGTTCAATATTATTTGTTTCTGGTCAGATTGCCATTAACCCTGAAACAGGTGAGATGGTTCAGAGTTCTATTGAAGCTGAAACACAGCAAATTCTTGATAATATTGAAGCTATTCTTCTTGAAGCACGTTTTAATTTCCGCAGTGTTGTTAAAACCACCATTTTTGTGGATGACATTAAAAATTTTGATGCTATTAATGCTGTTTATGCAAAAACTTTTAAGGCTGAGCCTCCTGCTCGTTCCTTTGTTCAAGTTGCGGCTTTGCCTAAAGGTGCACATGTAGAGATTGAGGTTATTGCTCGTCGCTAAATATTGATTTGTAAGGTACTAGTTTGAATAATGTAAGATTTTACAAAAAAGTAAAATTTTACTTGACTCTTAGTATACAGTATAGTATAATACTATTCGTCGCCAAGCTATTAAGTTTGGAAACAATTTGGTGGCTGTGGTGAAGTGGTTAACACGGCGGATTGTGGCTCCGTTACGCGTGGGTTCGACTCCCACCAGTCACCCCACCTTTTCTGGATAGGCATAATTCAGAGTAACCACATTTTCTTGGGGCGTAGCCAAGTCGGTAAGGCACGGGACTTTGACTCCCGCATGCGTTGGTTCGAGTCCAGCCGCCCCAGCCAATGATTCACTAGCTCAGTTGGTAGAGCACCTGACTTTTAATCAGGGTGTCCCGAGTTCGAGTCTCGGGTGGATCACCACGGAATTAACCGTTCTTCATTATTGAAGAACGGTTTATTTTTTTATCATAAATTATAATTTTATCTTTGTTGAACTCTAGACAGATATTAGCTGTTTATGCTATAATCAAATAAATGCGAGCGTGGCGGAACTGGCAGACGCACTAGACTTAGGATCTAGCGCCTTTCGGTGTGCAGGTTCGATTCCTGTCGCTCGCACCAGATTAGTTACTAACTGTTGTCTGTGATTAAAAACCACAGGCTTTTTTTTATTTTGTTTTCTAATAGTGCTAATTTAAAGTGTTAAGTTTTTTATAAATTTAACACTTATTGAAGATGCTGTTTGGAATTTCATAGCAGTGTTACAAAAAATCTTGACAAAAGATGTACTTATTGCCATAATATTTAGCAATAGCTCTTATAACTGTATATTTTGTCAAAGGCGAAGAACGGGAGGATTATTGCTGGTGCTGTAAAGAGAGGCAGCGGATGGTGCAAGCTGCAGAGCATAGCTGTAATTGTAGCCTGGGAGCTGCACTTCTGAATTTTAGTAGGATGTGACGCAGAAGCAGCGTTAAAAACAAAACGGTTTATACTGTTAATTAAGTTAATAAATAAGGGTGGTACCGCGATTATTAGTCGCCCCTGTCTGCTTGGTGCAGATAGGGGGATTTTTAGTTTTTTGGGAAGTATTGATATTATCGAAGGAGGAAATAATATGGAGCAGATTTTATCTATTGTTGTACGCAATCAGCCTGGTGTATTGATGCGTGTGGCAGGAATGTTTTCACGCAGAGGTTTTAATATTGACAGTTTAGCAGTAGGAACAACGCAAAATCCAGAATTTTCGCGTATGACTGTGACAATGGAGGCAGATGAGCCTACAATTATACAAGTTACAAAGCAATTAGCAAAATTAGTTGAAGTGGAGAAGGTAAAAGTACTTCCCCCTAAATCCAGTGCTACTCGCAGTATGATAATGGTAAAAGTACATGCAGGTGCCAAAAGAATGGAGCTTTTACAGTTAGCGGAAGTTTTTCGTGCACATGCCGTTGACGTTACGGGTGAGTCGTTAATCTTTGTTGCAACTGGTGATGATGGGAAATTAAAAGCTTTTGTAGATGTTATGCGTCCTTATGGAGTTACAGAGATGGTGCAGACAGGGCTGGTAGCTTTGGAGAGAGGCGATACTTCGTTAGCAGTAGAAAAGTCGCGCTTTTCCTGGCCGTTGCTGGATGATAAGTATGCGGCATTATAATTTTTTATTAGTTATGGGAAAGGGCGTGTTCTTATGCAGATAACAGGTGCAGAAATAATGGTAAAAATTTTGGCTGAAGAAGGTGTAACAACTGTATTTGGCTATCCTGGAGGTGCAATCCTTCCTTTTTATGATGCACTTAGAGAATCTCCTATTAAGCATATACTGACGGCTCATGAGCAGGGAGCTGCACATGCAGCAGATGGATTTGCACGGGCTTCTGGTAAGGTAGGTGTATGTATTGCTACTTCAGGCCCTGGTGCAACCAACTTAGTTACAGGATTAGCAACTGCCTTTTTGGATTCTGTTCCAGTAGTTGCGATTACAGGTCAAGTTAATAGAGGTCAGATTGGGCATGATGCGTTTCAGGAAGTTGATATTACTGGTATTACAATGCCAATTACTAAACATAATTTTTTGGTGAAAAATCCAGAAGCTTTAGCACAGACTATTCGACTTGCTTTTCAGTTGGCTCGCGAAGGACGTCCAGGACCGGTGTTGATAGATGTACCGCGTGATGTACAGACAGCATTAATAGATTTTTCGGAAGAAAGACTGACGGATTTACTTCCGTTGGAACCTGACAATGAAAGATTATCAGCAGCCGCTGAAGCTTTGAGCAAAGCCCAGAGACCAGTAATGCTTGTTGGCGGTGGTGTTATTAATGCTAATGCTGAGTATGATGCTATGCATCTGTGTGAGAAATTGCATATTCCTGTAGTTAGTACGTTGATGGGTTTGGGGGCGATTAGTGCTTACAGACAGTTATTTTTAGGGATGACTGGTTTACACGGGCATGAACGAGCGAATAATGCTGTAAAAGAAGCAGATGTTATTTTGGCAGTGGGAAGTCGTTTTAATGATCGTGTAACTGGTGAACGCAGCAGATATGGTACTAATAAACTTATCATTCATTTGGATATTGACCCGGCAGAGGTAGATAAAAATATTGATTCTGGTATAGGCATTACTGGTGATTTAGTAAAAACATTGAATGCATTAGAATCAGGCAGCAAGCCTCATGATCTTAGCAGTTGGTGGGATAAAATAAATTCCTGGCCGGGAATGGATGATGACTTTGGTAATGAAGCAGCACCGAAATTCTTTCGCGCTCTGAATCCTGTACTGAAAGATAAAGATTTTGTAATTACAACTGATGTTGGTCAGCATCAAATGTGGGCAGCACAGCATTTAAAAATTCAATTTGCTCGTCAGTGGTTGACAAGCGGTGGCTTAGGTACTATGGGTTTTGGTCTGCCGGCTGCTATGGGAGCACAATTGGCACGTCCACAAAGCAGAGTCATCAGTATGAGCGGTGATGGTGGCTTTAAAATGACTGGCAGTGAATTATTTACAATCGCAAGCAATAATATCCCTGTGATTGCTATTGTGTTTAATAATAGTGGTTTGGGAATGATTCGCCAGTTACAGACTGTATTTTTTGAAAAACGATTTACAGCCTGCGAAATGCCTGGATATGTAGATTTTGTTAAGTATGCAGCAGCTTTTGGTATTGAAGGTGAACATGCTTATACTCCAGAAGAATTGGCTGCTGCTGTGGCACGTGCATGGGAAGTACAGCGACCATATCTTATCGAAGTAACAATAAATCCTGAGAATATGGTACAGCCTATGGTTGCACCTGGTTTGGAAATTAATAACTTCGTTAAATTTCACAAGGATAAAGATAGACAATGCTAATTTGATTGTTAGTTAAAAGAATATAATTAGTCTTAAGTACTTGCTCAAACAAGTTAAAAATGTTACAATGAAAATACATGAATGCAGCGTGCTTTCATGCAAATATTAGTCCACTATCTTTTGATAGGTAAGCCCTTCGGACAGGCGGGACTGCTGCCGGCGTGGCTCTGCCACATTATTGATTGAGCTGGATGCTCATTATAACTTGATTGTCAACAATCAGAATTAAAGTATCACTTGTGAAACGATCAATAAGGAGTAGTAAAAGTAATATTTGCTATATAGACTCTGAAAGTAAGTTGCGTCGCTGAAGCAAAGCAGCGTATTTTATGTATTGTAGATTTCTGGACAGGTGATAATATTTCATCTGTCCTTTTATTTTTATGTTTGGGAGAAAAAAATGGGAAAGCTATTGCAAACTTCAGCTCCTGTATATGAGGCATTGGAGCGTTTTCGTAAACAACGAGTGGTTCCTTTTGATGTACCAGGTCATAAGCGCGGTCGAGGTAATCCTGAATTACGCGAGCTTTTAGGGGAAAAGTGTGTTAATCTGGATGTTAATTCTATGAAACCGCTGGATAATCTTTGCCATCCTGTCTCTGTTATTCGTGATGCAGAAGAACTGGCGGCTGAAGCATTTGGAGCAGCACATGCTTTTTTTATGGTAGGAGGTACAACATCTTCTGTGCAAAGTATGGTGCTTGCTTCCTGCAAAGCGGGCGATAAAATTATCCTGCCTCGTAATGTACATAAAAGTGTTATTAATGCCTTGGTACTTAATGGTGCTGTGCCTGTTTACATTAATCCGCAGGTGGACAGCAGATTGGGAATTTCTTTGGGAATGGAAATTGATGAGGTTGCCAAAGCAATTAAAGCTAATCCTGATGCTACAGCAGTATTGGTAAATAATCCTACTTATTATGGTATTTGTTCTGATTTGCGTGCTATTGTCAAACTTGCGCATGATAATAATATGCTTTGCTTAGTAGATGAAGCACATGGAACACATTTTTATTTTGGTAAGAATATGCCTGTAAATGCTATGGCCGCAGGCGCTGATATGGCATCTGTTTCTATGCATAAATCAGGTGGAAGTCTTACTCAGAGCAGTTTGTTGCTTACTGGTGCTGGTGTAAACTGGGAATATGTAAGTAAGATTATCAATCTGATGCAGACTACTAGTGCTTCTTATCTTCTGTTGTCCAGTTTGGATATTTCCCGTCGTAATTTGTTTATGCGAGGAGAAACTTCTTTTGGGAAAGTGCAGGAAATGGCAGAGTATGCACGCGAGGAAATAAATTCTATTGGCGGCTTTTATGCTTATGGCCGTGAATTAAAAAATGGCAGCAGTATCTATGATTTTGATGTTACTAAGCTGTCTGTTTATACTCGTGATATTGGGTTAGCTGGTATAGAGGTTTATGATTTACTGCGTGATGAATATGATATTCAGATAGAGTTCGGAGATATTGCTAATATTTTAGCGTATATTTCTATTGGTGATCGTATTCAGGATATAGAACGGCTTGTTGGTGCATTGGCAGATATAAAACGTCTTTATTCTAAAGATCCATCTCAGATGTTGAATACAGAATATATTGCACCTAAAGTAGTAGTTTCGCCTCAAAAGGCTTTCTATGCAGAAGATGAATCTTTACCTATTCGTGAAACGGCAGGGCGTATATGCAGTGAATTTGTTATGTGCTATCCGCCTGGAATTCCAATATTAGCACCTGGTGAAGTTATTACGAAAGATATTATTGACTATATTATTTATGCGAAAGAAAAAGGCTGTTCTATGCAGGGACCGGAAGATCCTGATGTTAATAATATTAACGTATTAGTTTAAGATAAATTTTAAGGATGTGATATCATGGAGCTTTGGTTTTCTGATTATCATACTGATGATGTGAAACTTGATATAAAGATTGAAAAGCAATTGTTTGGTGAGGATACAGATTTTCAGCGTATTGATATATTTGAATCAAAGGAATTCGGTCGTTTTATCAGTTGTGACGGAACTATTGTTTTTTCAGAAAAAGATGAATTTGTTTATGATGAAATGATTGTGCATGTGCCGATGGCTGTGCATCCTCATGTGCGTAAGGTTCTTGTTATTGGCGGCGGCGATGGCGGTGTTGCTCGTGAGCTGTCACATTATGCAGAAATAGAGGAAATTGATGTTGTGGAGACAGATCATGTTTTTATTGATGTTTGCCGTGATTATTTTCCTGATAATGCTTGTGGACTGGACGATTCCAGAGTAACAGTTTTTAATGCTGACGGTTTAAGATTTTTGCGTTCCAAAGTTAATGAATATGATTTAATAATTAATGATGCTATAGATCCTTTGGGGCACGCAGCGGGATTGTTTACTAAAGAATTTTACGGCAACTGTTTTCGTGCCTTAAAAGAAGATGGTATTATGGTTTATCAGCATGGCAGTCCTTTTTATGATGAAGATGAAGAAACCTGCAGAGCTATGCATCGTAAGGCAAGCCACAGTTTTCCTATAAGCCGTGTATATCAGGCACATATTCCAACTTGCCCTTCAGGTTATTGGCTGTTTGGCTTTGCCTCCAAAAAGTATCATCCGTTGAAAGATCTTGATACTGATAAGTGGAAAAAACGAGAGATAAAAACCTGGTATTACTCTGCTAATCTGCATAAAGGGGCTTTTATGCTGCCTAAGTATGTTGAGGATATGTTGGAAGAAGAAGAAAAGTAAAATATATTGAAAACATAAGAGGAGATGATTTGTTATGAGTAGATTATTAGTTATTGGTTGTGGTGGCGTAGCAGGTGTGGCTATTGCTAAATGCTGTCAAAACAGCAGTGTTTTTACAGAGTTATGCATTGCCAGTCGAACAAAAGCCAAATGTGATGCAGTTAAAGATAAGCTGCAGCCATCAACTTCTACAGTGATTACTACGGCGCAGGTAGATGCAGACAGCAAAGAACAATTAGTAGAACTGATAAAATCCTATAAACCTGATGCAGTATTGAATGTAGCACTTCCTTATCAGGATTTGACAATTATGGATGCCTGCCTAGAGTGTAAGGTTGACTATATTGATACAGCTAACTATGAACCTGAAGATATTGATGATCCAGTTTGGCGTGCTGTTTATGATAAACGTTGCAAAGAGGAGGGCTTCTCTGCTTATTTTGATTATTCATGGCAGTGGGCGTATAAAGAAAAATTTGCCAATGCAGGGATTATGGCTTTATTAGGTACAGGTTTTGATCCTGGTGTCACCAGTGTATTTTCTGCTTATGCACTGAAACATTATTTTGATGAAATTGAAACTATTGATATCTTAGACTGCAATGGCGGTGATCATGGTTATCCGTTTGCTACCAATTTTAATCCGGAAATTAATTTGAGAGAAGTTTCTGCTCCAGGTTCTTATTGGGAAAATGGTAAATGGGTAGAGATTCCTGCTATGTCTATAAAACGTGAGTATGATTTTCCGCAAGTTGGTATGAAAGATATGTATCTTTTGCATCATGAGGAAATAGAATCTTTGGCGAAAAATATTCCTGGGGTAAAACGAATTCGTTTCTTTATGACTTTTGGGCAAAGCTATTTGACACATATGAATTGCTTGGAAAATGTAGGTATGCTTTCCACTAAACCTATTAATTATGAGGGACATGAGATTGTGCCAATTCAGTTCCTCAAAGCTTTGCTGCCTGATCCTGCTTCTTTAGGCCCACGTACTGTAGGAAAAACAAATATTGGCTGTATTTTTACAGGTACAAAAGCAGGGAAAAAGAAAACAATTTATATTTATAACGTCTGTGACCATCAGGAATGCTATAAAGAAGTTGGTTCACAGGCAATTAGTTACACGACAGGTGTACCGGCTATGATTGGTACAGCTTTGGTAGTTACAAAAAAATGGCAGGGTAAGGGCGTTTTCAATGTAGAAGAATTTGATCCAGATCCGTATATGGAAATGCTCAATCAGTTCGGTCTGCCCTGGGTAGTTGATGAAAATCCAGCAGTGGTAGAATAAAATGGCAGAAACAAATATGGTTATGCCGGCTTATGTTGTAGACAGACAGCAGGAAATAGAGAAATTACAGGAACTTCAGCGGCAGATAAGCATGGAAAAGAAGCAAAATAAAATGAATGCTCTGCAAACACCTTGTTATGTGATTGATGAGGCTAAACTTAAACATAATTTGCAGATTTTAAAACAAGTACAGCAAGCAACGGATTGTAATATTTTGTTAGCACAGAAATGTTTTTCTATGTTTAAGCTTTATCCGCTTATGGGAGAATATTTGGCAGGAACTACTGCCAGCGGTATTTATGAAGCTCGCCTTGGTTATGAAGAGATGGGCAAAGAAAATCATGTTTTTGCTCCTGCTTTCAAAGATGCTGATATGCAGGAATTGGTAAAAATCTGTGACCATATTAGTTTTAATTCTTTCAGCCAGTTTGCAAAGCATAAGGATATTTGCTGTACCGCTGGAGTCAGCATAGGTATAAGGGTTAATCCTGAATGTTCTACACAAGAGACAGAGCACGCTATTTATGATCCTTGTGCTCCTGGTTCCAGACTCGGAGTTACATTAGCGGGGTTCCCCGATATCCTGCCGCCTGAAATTGAGGGGCTGCATTTCCATACACTTTGTGAGCAAAATGCTGATGCTTTGCTAACTACGTGGAACGCATTTGAGACGAAATTCGGCAAATATTTCAAACAGCTGAAATGGCTTAATCTTGGTGGTGGACATCATATTACACGCAAGGATTATCAGTTGGATGTATTAATTGATTTACTTAAATATATTCGTGATACTTATGGTCTGAAAGTATATTTAGAGCCTGGTGAGGCTGTTGCACTTAATGCTGGCTATTTGGTGACAGAGGTAATGGATATCGTGCATAACGATATAGATATTTTGATTTTGGATGCTTCGGCAGCTTGCCATATGCCGGATGTATTGGAAATGCCTTATAGACCTCCTTTGTATAAAGGTTTTGCTGCGGGAGAAAGAGCTTATACCTATCGGCTGTCATCTATGACCTGTCTTGCAGGAGATGTTATTGGAGATTATAGCTTTGATAAGCAAATTCATGTTGGCGATAAGTTGATTTTTGAAGATATGGCTATTTATACTATGGTGAAGAATAATACTTTTAATGGTATGCCGCTGCCAGATATTGTTTTGCTGCATACTAATGGGGAGACAGAGTTGGTTCGCCGTTTTAATTATGATGATTTTAAAGGCAGGTTGTCATGATGTTGCAGAAAAAAAATTCGCCAGCTGCTGCTGGGTTTCATATGCCAGGTGAATATGAGCCTCATGCAGGCTGCATTATCGTTTGGCCGCAGCGACCTGGTTCATGGAGCTTTGGTGCACAGGAAGCTTGCAGAGCGTTTACCGAAGTTATCAAAGCAATTGCTGTCAGTGAAAAGGTTTATGTAGCTTGCGGTGCAGCTGATTTTTCTAAAGCTAAGACTTATTTGGCTGGTATAGAAAATATAGAGCTGTTGCAGATAGAAACTGATGACAGTTGGGCACGCGATATAGGGCCGACTTTTGTTGTGCGTGATAGTTGTGATGGCCGTGAGCTGTGTGCTGTAAATTGGAGTTTCAATGCATGGGGCGGCAGCGTAGATGGACTGTATCCTGATTGGCGAAATGATGATGCCTTTGCGGCAGCTTTTGCAGAGAAATATGGCTGTCAAATTTTTGATGCTGCTCCTTTTGTACTTGAGGGTGGATCTATTCATTGCGACGGAGAAGGAACGGCTATGGTAACAGAGGCTTGTCTTTTGAGTGCCGGACGCAATCCACAGATGACAAAGCAGCAAATAGAAGAAATGCTGAAAGCATATTTGGGGGTACAGCAGATAATTTGGCTGCCGCGCGGTATATATAATGATGAAACTAATGAACACGTAGATAATATTTGTGCCTTTATTCGTCCAGGAGAGGTTGTGCTGGCGTGGACTGATGATAAGGAAGATCCTCAATATGAATTGAGTCTGGCAAGTTTGCAAACTTTGGAGCAGTCTATAGATGCTAAGGGAAGAAAGTTGCTTGTGCATAAGCTTCCTATTCCGAAAGTACCAGTTTGTATTACAGAAGACGAAGTTATAGGATTTGACTTTGCCGATGGTGAGGATATGAGAGAGGCGGGCGAACGTCTTGCTGCTTCTTACGTAAACTTTTATTTTAGTAATGACAGTGTAATAATGCCAGCTTTTGGCGGTGAAAATGTAGCAAGTGATGAACTTGCGGCAGCTGTTATGAGTAAGCTTTGTCCCGAGCGTAGGATAGTTCGGATATCAGCACGTGCTATTTTAACTGGTGGAGGTAATATTCACTGTATTACTCAACAAATTCCGAAGGGAGTGTGCTTATGAGCAAATTAAAAGCAGCGGCAGTGCAGATGCGTTGTGCTGCTACTGTAGAAGAAAATTTGAGCCGTGCGGAAGAACTTGTACGTAAAGCAGCCGCAGACGGTGCTCAGCTGATACTTTTGCCGGAATTGTGGGAAAGACCTTATTTTTGTCAGCAAAGACGTTATGATTTTTACGCTTATGCAATGCCTACAAAAGATAATCCTGCTGTGCAAATGGGGAAACGTTTGGCGAAAGAGCTTAAAATAGTTCTGCCTATAAGTTTTTTTGAACGAGATGAAAATCAGCTCTATAATTCTATTGCCTGTATTGATGCAGATGGTGAAGTTTTAGGGGTATATAGAAAAACACATATTCCAGATGATCATTTCTATCAAGAAAAATTTTATTTTAAACCTGGTGACAGTGGTTTTACAGTATTTGATACACGATATGGTCGTGTGGGTATAGGAATTTGCTGGGATCAGTGGTTTCCTGAAACTGCACGCTGTTTGGCATTGAATGGAGCTGAAATTCTGTTGTATCCTACTGCGATAGGTTCAGAACCTATTTTAGACTGTGACAGCATGGAACATTGGCGCAGAGTTATGCAGGGACATAGTGCAGCGAATCTTATGCCTGTTGTAGCTGCAAACCGTATTGGGTTGGAAACTGTTGAGCCATGTGCAGCAAATGCAGGTCAGCAGTCATCGCTGTTGTTTTATGGATCTTCGTTTATGACTGATGGAACTGGTGCGTTGCTGTGTACTGCTTCACGGGATAAAGAAGAAATTCTTTTAGCTGAATATGATTTAAGGCAATTGGCTGAAGATCGTTTGAGTTGGGGATTGTTCCGTGATCGACGTCCGGAATGCTATGGCAGAATATCTAACAATTAAAAATAAATATAGAAATAGTTGATTTTAATTGAAACAGCCTCTTTACTGAAATTTTAGTAAAGAGGCTGCTTTATTTATAATA
>CAZQQK010000011.1:0-25163 GCA_964595445.1 uncultured Phascolarctobacterium sp. | reverse complement strand
CTTGAACGAAGTGAAAGCCAGCGTCTTGAGGCGCTGGCTAGTATTAAGGGCTTATAGCCCGTCGTCAAACCACCCGTTTGACGGGTGGTTATGATTTGGTTGGGCACAAAAATCAGCCACTCTTGGGCACGACGTGGGCACAATACGAGGGCTTTTATAAGCCGAGGTCAAATACTTTATTTGCAACCTCGGCTATTTCTTTGCCTTTCCCCGGGATAGCGTGCGCATATAGATTATTTTTTTAATTTATGATATTATATGTTTAGTGGAGGTGAGGCTTATGCGTTATCTAAAGCTGATGGTTTTTCTCTTTTTGCTTTGTTTGCCGTCTGCTGCGTTTTGTCAAAATCTGCAAAAAGCAGGAGCGACAGATGTAGGTATATTGTATGTTGATATTGATTCTGTGCAAAGCGTAAGCAGAGGCGGACAGTTGTATTTGGCAGTTTTTGCTGAGGAGAAGTATACAGATGCAGATTATTTGAAGTCATTGCGTGAGGATGAGTCGCTGGCGCAGGTTGCAAGTGCGATGTATCTTTATTTGTTCAATCAAAAGGGTACGGAATATACTGTGGCAGCACGTTATATTCTGGACAGCAGTGGGCGTGTGTGTGCTGACTTGGGGGCAGATGTACAATTGCAGCAGGTAGCTGGCAATGAAACGATGTTTAATGCTTACACCAAAGCATTAGATGGACTTAACGCTAAGAACAGACAGTCTAAATGGCTGCATAAAAAATAAGAGCAGGCATTGATATGAAAATTCGGGAGTGTGAACTTTTGAAATACATATCAGTGTCTATTTTTTTGCAGTAATATTTGTACTTGCGTTGTAAATAAAAAAGCGTTACAATTAAACAAAGGAGGTAGTAATTTGGAAAAGACAGCTACACTTAATTTGCGAATAAATCCTGAGGTAAAAGAAAGTGCAGAGCAGATACTGGGAAAATTGGGAATACCTATGTCAACTGCTATTACTATATATCTAAAGCAAATTGTATTGACTGGAGGTATTCCTTTCCGTATTGCCTTACCGGATTTTCCTGAAAGTATTAATGCTGCTGCCATGAACGATAAGCAGTTATATAAAAAAATCAGTGATAGTTATGCTGATGTTGAAGAAAATAGAGTTTATAAAGCTGCTGATGCATTTGCTGAATTCAGAAATTCAAAGAAATGAAACATTATGAGGTATGTATTACGCAGACAGCCTTAAAAGATATGGAGACAATTTACGAATATATAGCTGTACAGTTATGCTCGCCTCAAACAGCTATGAAACAATACAATAGAATTGCTGATGCGATTTTGACTTTAGACATTTTCCCAGAAAGATTTGCACTGCTTCAATCTAATATTAAATTGTTGAAATCTTTAAGACGTTTACTGGTAGATAACTTTTCTGTATTTTATACTATAAAGGGTGACACTGTGGTTGTTATAAGTGTGCTGTATAGTGCTTCAAATATTGAACAACGTTTAAAAGATATAATGTCATAAGGATAAAATAAGAGCAGGCATTGATATGAAACTTTGAGAGTGTGAACTTTTGAAATACATATCAGTGTCTGTTTTTCTTTGCAGTAAATACTGGTGTCAGACGTTGCACTTTAATGCAGAAATAAGCTATAATATAAATAAGTATATCTAGCTGTATTATAATTGGCTGAACTTAAAATTTTTTAGATATAGGAGAAGAAAAATGTTTATTGACAGAGCGAGGATTTATGTGGAAGCAGGCGACGGCGGCGATGGTATGAGCAGTTTCCGCAGAGAAAAATTTGTAGAAAAGGGCGGCCCTAACGGTGGTAACGGCGGACGAGGCGGTGACGTTGTTTTGGTTGCTGATAAAAATCTTAATACACTGATTGATTTTCGTTATAAAAGAAAATATGTTGCTAAACGTGGCGGTCAGGGCGGTACGAAAAACTGTACAGGTATGCGTGCTGATACAGTGCTTGTAAAAGTTCCTATGGGAACTTTAGTGCGTGATGATGCGACAGGTGCAGTAATGGCAGACCTTGTAGAGGATGGACAGCAGTATGTTGCAGCAAAAGGCGGACGAGGCGGCAAAGGTAATGCCTGCTATGTTACCAGTACTAATCGTGCTCCTACTTTTGCAGAAAAAGGTGAACCTGGTGAAAACCGCTGGCTGAAACTGGAGCTGAAACTTTTGGCTGATGTTGGTCTTGTTGGTTATCCAAGTGTAGGTAAATCCAGTATTATTGCTCAGGTAAGTGCGGCACGTCCAGAGATTGCTGCTTATCATTTTACTACTTTATCTCCTGTTCTTGGCGTGGTGCGTTTGGATGATGAACGCAGTTTTGTGTTGGCTGATATTCCTGGTTTAATTGAGGGTGCACATGAGGGTATTGGTCTTGGTCATGATTTTCTGCGTCATGTAGAGCGGACTAAGGTACTGCTGCATATAGTTGATGTGGCAGGCGTAGATGGTCGAGATCCTTTGGAAGATTTTGATAAGATAAATAATGAACTTGCTGAATACAGTGAACGTTTGGCACGTCGTCAGCAGTTGGTTGTAGCTAATAAGATGGATTTGCCTGAGGCTCAGGAAAATTATGAACGCTTGAAAGAATATGTAGAAGCTAAAGGTTATGCTATCTGCAAGGCTAGTGCTGCTACCGGTGAAGGTTTGCGTGAGCTAATGTTTAAGGCTTATGAGCTTTTGCAGCAGTATGTACCAGAGGAAGATGAAGAAGATTTAGCACGCTTTGATGAAATTGATCCTGACAGCTATGAAATTGTTGCAGGAAATGATACAGAATGGGAAGTACGCGGCAAGAATATTGAACGTCTTGTAGCTATGACTAATTTTGATAATGATGAAGCACTTTATCGTTTCCAGCTGATTTGGAAACGTCTTGGCATTGATGAGGCATTGAAAGAAAAGGGCGTGCAGGAGGGTGAATCTGTACGTATCCGTGATATGGTTTTTGAATATAAAGAAAATAACTAACTGATTTGTTTATATTTATTATGGAATGCAGGTGAGGGGAAATGTTGGAAGATAAAGAATACCGCAGCATTTTGCAAAAAGCAAGGCGGATTGTTGTAAAAGTAGGTTCTAGTACAATCACTTATGCTAATGGTAAGCGAAATTTCAGTCAGATTGACAGATTGGCACGCGAAATTAGTGATTTACAAAATCAAGGCAAACAAATGGTGCTGGTTACCAGTGGCGCTGTGGCTGTAGGAGTAGACCGCATGGGGCTGCCGTGCAAACCGCAGACTATCCCTGGAAAACAGGCAGCAGCTGCTGTAGGTCAGGGCGTTTTAATGCACACCTATGAAAAAATATTTGCTGATTACGGTCAGATTGTAGCACAGGTTTTAATTACTAAGACGGAGGCTATTGATCGCCACCGTTATACTAATACCCGCAATACTTTTATGGAGCTTATGCAACAGGGAGTAATTCCCATTGTCAATGAAAATGACGTAGTTGCTCTTGATGAACTGAAAATAGGCGATAATGACAATATGTCTGCACTTGTAGGCGGTATTATTGATGCAGATTTGGTTATTATTCTTTCCGATGTAGAAGGACTTTATACAGCGAATCCGCAGACACATCCGGAGGCAGAGTTGGTATCGACAGTGCTGGAGATTACACCGGAAATAGAGGCAAGTGCAGGTGGTGTAGGTTCAAGCCGCGGCACAGGCGGTATGGCAACTAAATTGCAGGCAGCGAAGGCAGCTACCAGCAGTGGGATTCAGTTGGTAATTGCCAGCGGAACAGAGAAAAATGCTATAAGCCGTATTTTGCAGGGTGAAGTTATAGGTACTCTCTTTGTAAGCAGAGAAAACCGTTTGCAGTTCCGTAAGCGTTGGCTGGCATTTGGTTCACAGCTGCAAGGCTGTCTTGTTGTTGATGACGGCTGTGCTAAAGCTATACGCAAGGCTGGTGGATGCAGTATTTTGCCGGCAGGAATCTGTGCTGTAGAGGGAAGTTTTCAAACAGGCAGTACGGTAAGTGTTGTGGATAAGGATAAACATGAATTGGCACGCGGAATGGTACATTATTCTTCTGAAGAATTAGAGCAGATTAAAGGCTGTAAATCTGCTGATATAGAGGAAATTTTGGGACACAAGAATTATGATGAAGTTATTCACCGTGATGATTTAGTTATTTTGTAAGGTTGGTGAAGATGATGGAAACCTACGAATTGGTACTGACTAAAGCACAGGCAGCAAAAAAAGCAGCAGCAAAGCTGGCTGTAACAGGAACGGCAGTAAAAAATAATGCTCTGTTGGCGATGGCTGCTGCACTGGAAAGCGGCAAAGCAGATATTTTATCTGCTAACGAACAGGATATGCAGACTGCTGCTGCCAATGGTATGAAAAAATCTATGCTGGACAGACTCAAGCTTACTGATGAGCGTATCGCTGGTATGGCGGATGGTCTGCGACAGGTTGCTGCTCTGCCCGATCCAATAGGAAATGTGCTTGATGGCAAAACTTTGCCTAACGGTTTGCAGATTACCAAGGTACGTGTTCCTCTTGGCGTTATTGGGATTATTTATGAAGCTCGTCCCAATGTAACTGCTGATGCTGTCGGTTTATGTTTAAAATCAGGTAATGCTGTTATTTTAAAGGGCGGCAGTGAAGCTATGCTTTCCAACAAGAAGATAGCAGCAATTTTAGCAGATGCTGCTGAGGAAAATGGTATTCCTGCTGGTTCAGTTCAGTTTATTGATACCAGCGACAGAGAAGCAGTAAATGTACTTACGCACCTTAACGGCTTGGTAGATGTAGTAATTCCCCGCGGCGGTGCAGGTCTGATTAAGGCGGTAGTGATGAACTCTGCGGTTCCGGTAATTGAAACAGGTGCAGGTGTATGCCATACTTATGTAGACAAAGATGCTGATGTTGAAATGGCAATGAAGATAGCTTTTAATGCCAAAGTGCAAAGACCCTCTGTTTGCAATGCTATGGAAACTTTGCTGGTGCATAAAGATATAGCTGATAAGTTTCTGCCAATGATGCTGCTTATGTATAATTCTTCGGGAGTAGAAATACGCGGAGATGATTTTGTACAGGAGTACAGCAGTCAAGTGCGTGCTGCTTCGGAGGATGATTGGGCTGCTGAATATGGTGATTTGTGTCTGTCCGTAAAGATTGTCGATAGCATTGAAGAAGCAATGGAACATATTGCTAAATACGGAACGGGACATAGTGAATGTATCGTTACCAATAATTATCAGGCGGCACAGCTGTTTCAGCAAACAGTAGATGCAGCAGCAGTTTATGTTAATGCTTCTACACGCTTTACAGACGGTAATGAATTCGGTTTTGGAGCAGAAATTGGTATCAGCACGCAAAAGCTGCATGCTCGCGGACCGATGGCATTGCCGGAGCTTACAAGTACAAAATATCTGATAAACGGCAATGGTCAGGTACGCAGCTGAATATCAAGTATTAAAGAATAAGCAGGAGAGTTACATTTACTGTGTAACTCTCTTTAACTTGCAGTAACGGCTGTGAAAAAATAAGAATGACTGCTAATTATCAGAAGATTTGCTTTAGCTTAGAAATAACTGCTTAAAATTCACATTTTCATACTAGTTTTTATTAGTATAGGTATATGCTTTATGTTTAAAATTTGATATAATTAATTGGATAAGACTAGAATGTTATTTCGTTGCATTTTAGAGGCTGGAGGTAGTATTTTTGGAAGAATTATATCGTGAAGAATCTGGAACAAGTACACAGAGAAAAATTTTGGCAGCTATTGCCCTAATAATGATTGGCTGCCTATATGTTTATGAATGGCAGGGACTGCAGGAAACAAAGCGTTTTAATTTACTTGGCTGGGGTATGGATACAGTGCTTTTCTTCCTGTGGGTTTGGCGTGTTTCCTTTGGCTATACCTTAATTCTTTATAAAAATTATAAGCTGGAAGTAATTAGTCATGGCTTAGGTTTTATTAAACGCAGTTATGTTGTTGATTTGACGCGTACAGAAAGTTTTACCGATAAATATGTAAAAAGCTTTTTCCGCAAAACAAAGATTAAGCATTATATCCATCGTTATAATTCTTTGGACAACAATCAGCAGCGTTTGCTTGTATTTACTGAGGGTAAAAAGAATAAGCTTGCTGGTTTAATTTTTAAATCTAGTGATGAGTTTATCAAACAGCTGCGTAAGCAATTGCCTGATAAATATATTCAGCTGTGATAATAAGGAGGATGTTTTAATGGAAGCATTAGCTGCTGTAGAACCCGTGGCTGTCTGCACTCGTGTAATGCAGATATTTTTTGGTTCTTTTATTTATATTTATCTTATTGCAAAACTGGTAGGACCGGAAAACAAAATGGCATGGTTCAGAAAACGTAAAAAATATACTTTTTTTAATCGTCGTGGTATTTTCGGTGAGGATATTAATTTCGGTTATCCTGTCTGCTGGCAGGGGGTAGCTGTATTCTTTGCTATTTATGGCGTTGTTTTCGGTTTCGGCTACTGGTATATTTTTGTACACACTTATTAAGTTGTTTTTATTTTATTAATTATACTTAGGAAGGAATTTTCTTCGATGGCAGAGATTAGAGGTATTGTTGTAAAAAAGCAAGGCGAACGTGCTGAGGTTAAGGTAGATAAGACTGAAAGTGAGCTGACAGGACTGCCTAAATATCTCGATTGCTGGAATCCGGTAGGAGCAAAGGCAGGCGATGTTGTAGGTGCAGAATATCGTGATTTTGATAAAACAAAAGCAAAGTTTATTATGTATGGTTTGCCGCTGACAGGTATTTTGGCAGGTGTGGCATTTGGTCACAGTCTGGCAATATTTTTCCATGAGGATGAAATGCCTTTTATTATTGGTGGTATTATTTTGTGGCTGATTGTAACCGTAAGTTATGCGCGTATTTTTAAACGTGATGCAGTGCGAGAGGGCAAACAGCCAGTTATTTTTGAAATTCAGCAGCCTAAAATGGTTATTGATATGAGTCATAAGAGTGAAGGTTAAGCAGATAATGAGAGTTGTTTTAGCTTCTGCTTCACCGCGCAGACAGCAGCTGCTTGAGCAGTTGGGCATAACTCCGTTGATACATCCGGCAGATTTTACTGAATGTGATGGCAATGCAGGTGAGGCACGTGATGTTGTTTTGGCTAATGCTGTAGGAAAATGCAGTGCTGTTGCAGCTGAACTTGGTGACGAGCTTGCCGTTATAGCAGCTGATACTGTGGTTGTTATTGATAATGATATTCTCGGTAAGCCGCAGGATACAGCTATGGCAGAAGCAATGCTGCAGCACCTTTCCGGACGCAGACATCAGGTTATGACTGGCGTAGCTGTGCGTTATCGTGGAAAGCAGTTGGCTGATGTTTGTGTGACTGATGTGAGTTTTAGAAAGCTTAGTGATGAAGAAATAAAAAGTTATGCTGCCAGTGGTGAGCCTTTGGATAAAGCTGGTGCCTATGGTATTCAGGGCAGAGGTGCAGTGTTGGTAGAAAAAATTGATGGCTGCTACAATAATGTTGTAGGGCTTCCATTGACTATGTTGTATCTTATGTTGAAGAAAATAGGAGCACAGGGAGTTATGAATAGTGACTAATACTTTTGAAAGCAGTACCTGCTATTTTGGCAGTGATGATTTCAGAAGTCTCAACCAGATTAATTCTAACGAAAAAATAAAAAATCTTCCCTTAGAGGACAGACCGCGGGAAAAGCTTTTTCTGCGCGGTGTTGAAGCACTGACGGATGCAGAGCTTGTGGCAATTTTACTTCGCACAGGCACTGCTGAACGTTCAGCGTTGGATATTGGTAAGGAGCTTACAGCTGACGGTGGATTATATAAACGTCTGGCAGGAGTAAGCAACTTAAATGAACTTATGCAAATCAAGGGTATGGGGCAGGCAAAAGCCGCAACGGTGATGGCTGCTCTGGAAATAGGCAGACGTATTGCGTCAGCACGCCCTTTAGATAAAATTCGTTTCAGCTCTCCGCAGGAGGGGGCAGCATTTTTAATGCCTCGCTTGCGTTATGCTGTGAAGGAACAGTTTATAGTAATTTTGTTGAACAGTAAGAATAAAGTAATTGGTACTGAACTGGTTTCGGAGGGAACACTGACAAATTCAGTGGTACATCCGCGTGAGGTATATCTGCCTGCAATTTTGCAGCACGCAGCTGCTATCTGTGTGGCACACAACCACCCTTCCGGTGATCCATCTCCCAGCAGAGAGGACAGGGAACTGACAGCAGTTTTAGCGGCAGCAGGAAAAACTTTGGGGATTCCGCTGCTGGATCATCTGATTATCGGGGATGGTGCTTATTACAGTTTTCAGGAAGATGGGGCATTATAAATTCAGGAGGACGGGTATAAATGAAGTTTACTTTCCCTAATATTAGTATTTTCAATAATATGTCTGATGACATGGGTATAGATTTGGGTACAGCTAATACATTGGTTCACTGTAAAGATAAGGGAATTATTATTCGTGAGCCGTCAGTAGTTGCGGTGGAAAAAGATACGAATGAGGTTTTAGCAATTGGAGCAGAGGCTAAAAGGATGATTGGCCGTACACCAGGAAATATTATAGCTATACGTCCGATGAAAGATGGTGTTATTGCGGATTATGAAATTACTCAGTCCATGCTGAAATATTTCATCAAGCAGGCTATGGGAAATCGCACTTTTGTACGTCCGCGTATACTTGTTGGTGTCCCCTCTGGTGTAACAGAGGTAGAAAAACGTGCTGTTATTGATGCTACTATTGAAGCAGGTGCACGTGAGGCTTATTTGATTGAAGAACCTATGGCTGCGGCTATTGGTGCAGGTTTGCCTGTACAGGAGGCTACAGGCAGTATGGTTGTAGATATTGGCGGCGGCACTTGTGAGGTTGCTGTAATTTCTTTGGGCGGCATTGTTGTCAGCAAGAGTGTACGCTGCGGCGGTGATGCTATTGACAGTTCCATTGTACGCTATATTCGTAAGGCATTTAATATGTTCATTGGTGAACGGACTGCGGAAAATATAAAAATTGAAATTGGTACAGCAATGAAAGTAGATAATCCTGCTGTTATTGAAGTTCGCGGCAGAGATTTACTCAGTGGTCTGCCAAAAAGTATTGAAGTAAATGCCAACCATGTGTGTGAGGCTGTTAACGAGCCTGTCAGCATTATTGTAGATGCTGTACGCAATACTTTGGAGCGTACTCCTCCTGAGCTTTCTGCGGATATTATGGATAGAGGTATTGTTATGACAGGAGGCAGTTCTATGCTGCGCAATCTTGATCGTCTTATTTCCCGGGAAACAGGTATGCCCGTTTTTGTATCGGATGAAGCTTTGAACTGCGTTGCTTTGGGAACAGGTATAGCTGTGGAAAATATTGATATTTATCGTAAGGGTTTTATGACTTCTAAATGATAGGAATACAGCATGAATAAGAAAGTTATGTTGTGCGGACTGTTTATTGCTGTGCTGCTTTCATTGTTGGCTATGGCAGTTGCAGGTAAGAGCCGCTTTCCGCTGATTAATAAAGCTGTAAGTATTATTGTTTTGCCAATAGAGCGTGTACTGACAAGTATCGGTACTGCTGGCGACGATGTGCGTGGCTATTGGAAAGCAATGACAGTTATGCAGAGTGAGAATAAGAAACTGCAGCAGGAAAATACAGAGCTGCGTAATGCTAATATCACGATGGCTTCTTTGTTTGCTGAGAATCAGCAGCTGCGTGCTTTATTAGAATATAAAGAACAGCATAAAAGTCAGAAAGTTGTTGCGGCTAAGGTAATTGCACGTAATTTTGGAGATTTACGTGACAGTATGTATATTGATGTCGGCAGTGATAAAGGGTTAAAGCCTGATATGGCAGTGGTTAACGGTGGCCTTGTAGGTGTCGTTGATGAGGTATATGCTGATTATGCACGAGTACTGCTGCTTACTTCTCCTCGTTGTCGTGTAGGAACACGTATTCTGCGTGCTGATTCGCGGGCGGTAGGAGTTACAGGAGGACGTACAGGTGGCAACGATAAACTGCTGATGGAACACGTTTTTCGTGATGCCAGTCTGCGTGAGGGCGATGTTGTTGTAACAAGCGGTTACAGCGGCAGCCATCCGGCAGATGTTCTTATAGGCAAGGTTACTGCTGTGCGTATGGACAGTGTAGGACTTTTGCAGGAGGCTGATGTTCAGGCATCTGCTGATATTGCTGATGTAGAACAGGTCTTGGTAATTGTGGAGTTTACACCGCAACCGAAAATTGTATTAGAGGGAGGACAGGCAAAATGAGGAGACTGATTTGGCCCGTCCTGTTTCTGTTCTTAATGCTGCTGCAAGGTGCTGCTTCTGTTTATTATACTGGCTGGATTTCCTGTGATTTGCTGCTGCTGGCATTATATGCTTATGCCATGTTGAGGGGAGAACACGCAGGTGCTATAGCTGGAGGAATAACAGGACTTTGGCAGGATGCGATGACTGTTGGGGTTTTTGGATTTCATATTTTAACACGTGCTTGTATTGGTTATTTTGTTGGTTTAACGAAAGAAAAGGTTTTTAAAGATAATTTTATCTACCATATGAGCGCCATTGCCACTATAAGTTTTGTTTTGCGTTTTGTTTATTGGTGGTTGGTACTTATTTGCAGCGGTGGACGCTGGAGTTTATTTTTATCTTATTTTTGGGATACGCTGGGCTTTGTTTTAGGAAATGTGCTTTTAGTTTGGCCTGTGATGTTGTTGATGAAATTGGTTTACGAATGGATAAGAAGTGAAGATATTTCGTATTGATGCTATTTGTGCTGAAGGAGGCAGGTGCGGTCTATGGAAAACAGAAATCAGACAGTAAGACTGCATACCATGCTGTTAATCTGCTTAGTGCTTTTTGCTGTACTTATTGGTCGGATGATGTATTTGCAGCTGTGGCGCGGTGAATACTATGCCAAACAGTCTGACGGCAATCGTCTGCGTCAATCTAAAATTATAGCTCCCCGCGGTATTATTTACGATAATACAGGCAAGGAGCTGGTAAATAATCTACCGGGATATGCGGCGGTATTGCAGAAACAGGCAAGTTATAAACCAGAAAATTTACAGCGTATCAGCATCCTGCTTGATATGCCTGTTGCAGAGATTGAAACAAAAATTAAGGAAAGCAAAAATTACTATGAGCCAATTATGTTGAAAAATAATTTGGATCAGCAGCTGATAACAAAAATTGAGGAGCAGTGTCGTTATATACCGGAGGTAATGCTTTCTGTACAGCCTATCCGCAATTATCCTTATCACGAACTGGGGGTGCATACTCTCGGATATGTTGGTGAAGTAAGTGCTTATGAAATAGAGCAGGGATTGTTTAAAAATGCTGCACAGGGAAGTATTGTCGGCAAAGCTGGATTGGAAAAAAGTTATGATAGCTATTTGCGTGGCGAGGACGGTGCTTTCATGGAGGAAGTAGATGTCAGCGGCAATGTAGTTAAACATTATGATTCAGTTCAGCCGATTCCAGGAAAAAATTTAAAGCTGACTGTTGATTATAATTTGCAGAAAGTACTTGAGGAGTTTACAGATCAGCATTTGGCTTATCTGCGCAGTTCAGGCATTGCACCTAAGGCGAGAGCTGCGGCGGTTGTAGCAATTGATCCGCGTAATGGTGCGGTTCGTGCAATGGTGAGTCGTCCAGGTTATGATCCTAACTGGTTTGTACATGGAATTTCTTCCAAAAATTGGAATGCGATAAATAATGATCCTAATTTTCCTTTAAATAATAAGGTTATCACTGGTGAATATCCACCTGGTTCTACGTTTAAGATTGTTACAGGCAGTGCTGCTTTTGAACTGAATAAAGTTGGCTTAAATGAACCTATTTTTGACGGTGGCTTTCATCCGCTTGTTCCAACTATGGGAAATGCCGGTGGGGAGGTTTTGGGCTGGCTGACTTTTATCAAAGCCTTGGCGATGAGTGATAATGTTTATTTTTATGAACTTGGTTATCGTGTGGGAATTGATAATATTGCAAAGTATGCACATATCTATGGTTTTGGCGAACGTACAGGTATTGACTTGGATGGTGAAAGTAAGGGACTTGTTGCTTCCAAACAAGTTAAACGAGATATATGGGACGAAGATTGGCGGTTAGGTGATACTTTTAATGCGGCTATTGGACAAGGATTTAATCTTACAACGCCTATACAGCTTTCAGTTATGCTTAGTATTGTAGCTAATGGCGGTATAAAATATCAGCCTTATTTGGTAGACAGTATTTTGAACAGTGACGGCAGTCTTTTTGAGAAACCGAAACGCGCAGACGGCAAACATATTGATGTATCACAGCAGACTATAGATTATATACGTATGGGCATGAGTGCCACTACACGTGAGGGTGGTACAGCATCCTATTTTGCTGGTCTTCCTAAACAGATTGCCGGCAAAACAGGTACAGCAGAAAACTCACATGGACGAGATCATGGTTTGTTTGTAGCTTATGGGCCGGTAGATGACCCTGAGCTTGTTGTAGTATGTATTGTAGAACAGGGCGGCTTTGGTTCTACTGCGGCAGGCCCTATAGTTTACAAAGCATTTGAAGAATTTTTCCAGGAAAAAGGCTATATGCCGCGTCCTAAAAAAGAGCCCGAACAGAGGCAGCAGTAATCAAGAAAGGAGTACATTGTGGATTTTAAACGTATTTTAAAAAGTCTGGATTGGTGGCTTATTGCTGCTGTATTGCTTTTGATGGGTTGTGGTCTGGGTCTTATCGACAGTGCTACTCATTCTTATGCTGTTACAACGGGTAAAGCTTGGCATGTGCAGAGGCAAAGCCTGTTCATGCTTTTTGGACTGTCATTATTGACTGCATCGTTGGCGTTTGATTATCGGATGCTGAAAAATTATGCTGCGAAATTATATATTTTTAATTTAATCCTGCTGTTGGCGGTTATGTTTGTAGGGCACAGTCAGTTAGGTGCACAGCGGTGGATACAGATAGGGCCGTTATCTTTTCAGCCGAGTGAATTTGCTAAGGTCTTTCTTATTATTTGTTTGGCAACTTTTATGGATAAACGAATTGAGTGGCTGGAAGAATTTAAAGACTATCTGCCGGTTTTTGCCTATATTCTGGTACCGTTTTTTTTGGTCATGCAGCAGCCGGATTTAGGTACTTCCCTAACTTTTATTGCTATTTTGCTGGGAATGATTTTTGTCAGTGGTTTTAAATACAAGTGGTTTTTTCGTATGGGAATAGCTTTTATAGCTTTACTGCCGGCATTTTGGTTTGTTTTAAAGGACTATCAAAAAAATCGTATCCGTGTATTTTTAAATCCGGAGCTTGATCCTTTCGGCAGTGGTTATCATGTAATTCAGTCAAAAATTGCTATTGGCAGCGGTGGTTTGTTTGGCAAAGGCTGGCTTGAGGGAACACAAAGTCAGCTTAACTTTCTGCCGGAAAATCATACGGATTTTATTTTTGCTGTTGTAGGTGAAGAATTTGGCTTTATTGGAACAGTATTTATCATAGCACTTTATATGATTATAATCTGGCGCGGTATAGCTATTGCCCTTGATGCTGATGATGATTTTGGTATGCTGTTGGCAGTTGGTGTAACGGCTATGTTTATGTTTCACATAATGGTAAATATTGGCATGACTGCCGGTATTATGCCTGTTACAGGTGTGCCTTTGCCGTTTTTAAGTTATGGTGTCAGTTCGCTGACAACTAATCTGATGTTGGTAGCGATTTTACTTAATATTAAAGTGCGTAAGCAAAACTTACAGTTTTAGAGGAGAAAGTAATTGATGAATAAGGACTTAACTATTGATATCCTAAGCAGTGTGCAGAAGCCTGCACGTTATACAGGCGGAGAATTTGGCAGCATCATAAAATCAGCAGAGGAGACAGAAGCAACTATAGCTTTAGCTTTTCCTGATGTTTATGAAGTTGGCATGAGCTATTTAGGTTTTAAAATTCTCTATCATCTGCTTAATAAAGAACATGGGATAGCAGCAGAGCGTGTTTATGCTCCCTGGATAGATTTGGAAAGCAAAATGCGTGAACGTGGTATTGGTTTATGCACATTAGAAACTAAAAAGCTGTTAAAAGAGTGTGATTTTGTAGGCTTTACTCTGCAATATGAGCTTTCTTACAGTAATATTTTAAATATGCTTGATTTGGGCGGAGTACCACTTTTGAGTTCTGAACGCGGTGAAGATGACCCATTTGTTATTGTAGGCGGGCCTTGTGTTTATAATCCGGAACCTTTAGCAGATTTCTTTGATTTTGCTGTTGTTGGTGAGGGCGAAGAAGTAATTATTGAAGTAATGCGTTGCTATAAGTCTTGGAAACGAGAAGGAAAAATTGGCGGCAGACAGGGATTCTTGGAAAGGGCAGCAAAAATAGACGGCATTTATGTACCGTCTTTTTATGAGCCTGTTTATAATGAGGATAATACTATTAAAGAAGTACGCCGTTTGCGTGAAGATGTTCCAAGTGTGATAAAAAAGCGTGCTGTTAAAGACATGAACAGCATTGATTTTCCTACCGCTCCAATTGTGCCGTTTGGCGAAATTGTCCATGATCGCATTATGTTAGAGGTTTTCCGCGGATGCAGCCGTGGCTGTCGTTTTTGTCATGCAGGTATGGTTTATCGTCCTGTGCGTGAACGTAAACCGGAAGTTTTACAGGAACTTTCACGTAAGCTTGTAGACAATACTGGTTATAATGAAATAAGCTTAGTTTCTCTTTCTAGTGCAGATTATTCCTGCCTTGCACCTCTTGTACATAATATGATTGATGAGTTTAAAGATGAGCGTGTGAGTGTATCTCTGCCCTCTTTACGCATAGACAGTTTTTGTGTTGCTATCGCAAAAGAAGTACAGGCAGTGCGTAAAAGCGGTTTAACCTTTGCTCCTGAAGCAGGCAGTCAGAAAATGCGGGATGTAATCAATAAAGGTGTAACTGAAGAAGATTTAATGAATGCTGTAGGTGCTGCTTTTGAATCTGGTTGGAGCAGTGTAAAACTGTATTTTATGATAGGTCTGCCTTATGAAACAGACGAAGATGTTTTGGCTATTGCTGACCTTGCTCGTAAGGTGCAGTATAAATATTTTCAGGTTACTGGTAAGCGTGGTTGTAAAGTTACTGTTAGTGCATCTTCTTTTGTTCCTAAACCATATACAGCTTTTCAGTGGTTTGCCCAAAATGATTTGGAAACAATTCGTCGTAAACAGTTTTTGTTAAAAGATGAAATAAAGAAGTATAAAAATATTACTTTTAATTACCATGATGCCAAAACTGGTATTATCGAAGCTGTTTTTGCCCGCGGTGACCGCCGTGTAGGTAAAGCTTTGCTTTTAGCGTGGCGTAAGGGTGCACGTTTTGATGGCTGGACGGATTGCTTTTCCTATGAACGTTGGGAAGAAGCGATTGCTGAAGCAGGGTTAGCAAAAGATTTTTATGCAGCTCGCGAACGTGGAGAAAATGAAGTATTCCCTTGGGAACATATTTATCCGGGTGTGAGCCGCCGTTTTCTGTGGAATGAGTGGCGTAAGGCTTACGCCCAGCAGCTTACGCATGACTGTCGCCGCAGCAGCTGTACTGGCTGTGGTGTCTGTCAGGCTTTGGGTATAAATATTATTGATTATCGCAAGGAGGGTGAAGTATATGAAACTGCGCCTGCAAATAACTAAGGATAAGGATATACGCTTCATTTCTCACTTGGAATATGTACGTACTATTGGACGTGCGATTCGCAGGGCGAAACTGCCTGCTGCTTATTCTGAAGGCTTTAATCCCCATCTTAAATTCAGTTTAGCATCTGCACTTGGTGTTGGTGTTGTAAGCTATACAGAATTTGTGGAAATTGAGTTGGCTGAGCCAATGGAAGTAAAAAAAGCAGCTGAAGCCTTAAATATGGCTTTGCCTCGTGGAATACGTGTGTTAGCGGCAGATGCGGTGGATACACATCATGCAGCACTTATGAGTCAGGCTGCTGGTGCACAGTACCGTATTACTTTACCATATACTAGGAATATAGCTGTGGCAGTAGCAGAATTTAATGCTGCTGAGAATTTGTCTTTTAAGAAAGCTGCTCCTAAAACTAAGGCTAAATTTAAGGAGATTGATGTAAAATATTATATTCCTGCTATTTCAGCAGAGCAGCATGATGAGGTTACAGTTATTACCTTTGAATGTAAGATTACACCTACTGGAAGTATGAAAGCCGTTGATTTGCTGAATACTTTGAATGAAAATTATCAGCTGGAGCTGCCGGTGGAAATGGCAGATATAGAACGCTTGAGACTTTATAGAAATAATAAAAACGGTAAACATATCCCCATGCTGAATAGTGATGCTGTAAAACTAGCAGAGATATAAAGGAAAAATAGAGTTAGAAATTGCAATGACCTCCAAAAGTTAGAAAAATCTAACAATTGGAGGTCATCTCATATTACAGCTGTTTTTTATTTTACCCGTACTTCCATTTTGTAAATATATTTGCTCATATCGTTTGTAGTCCAGTAATCGCTAAGAGAAGTTATGTATATGGGCGAAATCGGAGTAAAGTTGTTTTTTGTAAGGTAATTTGCTAAAAGCTGCAAATACTTTTTATTGTTGAACATATAAACTCCTTGAAAATAAAGTGTTAAATAAATACCGGCGGTTTTTTTGTAACAATGCGGTGAATTTAATGCTTGATTTAGTGTATAAAAGTAATGGCAAAGATGTTTTGTACTGAAATTTTTTAGAATCTCAGTATTATAGATGTAACCAAAACTGTTGCTTGTTAGAGGAACATTTTTTTCTAATTCTGCAAACATATTGGCAATATATGTGGAACGGTTTTTAAAATTTTTGCTGGGAATAGCCTTATCACTAATAAAAAGATATTCTTCTCCGCATGTTTTTAGAGTGATTTTATTAAGCTCCAGTGAACGGACTTCGTCTAAGCTGTTTACTGCATATTCAAGTTGTGTTATCAATTGCTGCAAGCGAATGACTTCTTGTTTAAAATGCTTGATTCGTTCATTAAACAGCATATCGTAGTTATAAAGTGAACGGTTGGCGAGATATTCTTTTATTTGGGCAATAGGAATATTCAGTTGCCGTAAAGTTAGAATAAGCTGTAATAAAAATAACTGACTGCGTGTATAATAACGATAGCCGTTTTCGTCAATAAGTTCTGGCGTGATTAAACCAAGTTTATCATAATAAAGCAGAGTTTTACGGGGAATTTTGCAAAGCTGTGATAATTCACCGGTAGTAAAGTAATTTTCAATATTTTTTTGCATTTCTTGGCTTACCCCCTTGACTGTCTAGTAGCTATACATAGTATTATAACATAGAAAAGAAAAAGTGCATATTGATAATTAGTTTAAATAAATTTAAAATTCAAATATGTATTTTGCTGATGAAATTATTGCTATTGGAGGTATGGTTATGAGTAAAATGGTTGCTAAGGGTTTGCTGATGACAGCAGTTATTCTTGGTAATGCTGCTTGGTCTGCTGCTGCCTGGGCAGATGAGGTGCAGGAATATAATCTTGATGATATGGTAGTAACAGCTACGAGGACAATGAAACAGATTCAGGAAGTTCCTGCCAGTGTCAGTGTAGTTACAGCTAAGGATATTCAGGAGAAAAATATCAGTGCTTTACCTGAAGCTTTACAGATGCTGCCAGGTGTATATATGAGTCAGTCCCCTAGCTACGGCAGTGCTGGTTCTTTGGAAATAAGAGGCTTTGCTTCCAATAATATTTTAGTATTACTTGATGGTATGCCTATTAATACTGCTCATAATAATGAAGTACAGTGGGAGATGATTCCAGTAGAAAATGTTGAGCGTATTGAAGTTGTGAAAGGTGCAGGGTCTTCTTTATACGGTGGGCGTGCTGTTGGTGCAGTTGTTAATATTCTTACGAAGAACCATAAAGATAAGGGTGCTCATGTTAATGCTGTTGTAAATTATGGCAGCAATAATAGCTGGAAAAAAGCTTTATATGTTGATGTAAAAGCAAATGATAAAATCAGTTTTGGCGTAGGCTATGAGAACAAGAAAACTGATGGTTATAAAAATTATCTTTACACTGCTTCTGCTAAAAAAATTGACAATAGCGTAAAAGATTTGGTAACACCTGATGAATTGCCGCCGCAGTTATCTAATGGCAAATATATTCTTGGCGGCAGAGGTGATAAAGCGTTAGAAAATGAAAATATTACCGCTAATATCAAATATAATTTTGATGCAGATAAATCTCTCAAATATACTTATACTCGTGCGGAAAGTACTTATAAATATGCTGAGCCTTGGACTACTCTCAGCGTAAACGGCAGACCAACTTTCTCTGGTAATATTGATTTAGGCAATGGTACTTACCTTGCGCCGTCACTCAGTTCTTCATATCTTGGTTATGACGGCAAAAAAGAATCAGATACGCATACCTTGTCTTATGTTGATGATAAAAATAAATTCAGCGTAAATATGGGTTATTTTGATGTGGGTCGTAATGGGTACAGTACACCTAGCGGTGCAAAAACTATTGATTGGGAAGGCAGCGGTTCTGACTCTTATTATCCCAGCAAAACGTATAATATTGATATGCAGAAAGCTTGGGAAAATATTGGTAAACATACTATTGTTGTAGGTGCTGACTATCGTCAGGAAAGCTTTGAGCAATTTGTAAAATCTTTGACTAACTGGCGTAATCATGACAGCGTTGATACAAGTAAATACAATCATGGCTTGCAAAGTAAAAATCAGGGTAAAAGCAAAAATTATGCAGTCTTTGTACAGGATGAATATAAAATCAGCGAACCGTTGACTATGTATTTAGGACTGCGTTATGACAAATACAAAAAACTTGATGGCAGAACAGCGGAGTATGACAGCAAGACAGGCAGTAAAAAGTATGATAAACAGCATGATGAAGCTTCTTACAGTGAATTAAGTCCGAAAATTGCTTTTAACTATAAGCAGGACGAAAATACCAGTTATTTCGCTTCTTATGGTCATTCTTTTAATCCGCCGCCTTTATATCAGGTCTACCGCGGGAGTGTTTCGACATCCAGCTATCAAGCAAATCCTGAGCTTGAACCAGAAGTTTCTGATACCTTTGAAGTTGGTATGAAACAAAAAATTGATGATAAAACAAGTATGGGAATATCTTTATTCAGAGTTAATACTGACGATAAGATTGTAGGTGCTACTTTTAGGAATACTGACGGCAGTTCTGTGAAGAAGTATGCTAACTTTAACAAGGAAACCAGAAAAGGTATTGAATTTGAAATAAATCATGCTTTTACTGATAATTGGAAAGGTTATTTTAACTATACATGGCAGCAGGGTAAATTGGATCAAGGAGCTGTTGCCGGTACTACTTTGAAAGCACAGAGTGTGCCTTTAGATGTGCCTAAGCATCTTATGCATGCTGGTATCAATTATACTAATGATAAATGGAACGCTTTGTTGGAATGTCAGTATGTCAGTGAACGCAATACATCAGATACTGTTACAGGTGAATATGGTTCTGAAGATGCTTTCTTCATTGTTAATACTGCTTTTAATTATGAAATTGCTAAGAATACGACTTTGCAGTTTACTATTAATAACCTCTTTGACAGAGAATTCTATTGCAGCGATATGACACCTGGAAGAGTTTATGGTGTAGGTTTGCGTTATAATTTCTAGTCTTGCCAATAGCTGGCTAATTGCCTAAAATAGGGATAGGGAAATGTGATTTTCTCCTATCCCTGTTTGTGCATTGAGGTGATGTTATGCTTTTTCATTTTCAAAGAATAGTTGGATATATTATAGGTTTTATATTGTTTTATGCTCCATTTGCTTTATTTCAGCGGTTGCTGAATTATCTTTTGCATGGTGTATGGCAGATGCAAACTATTCATAGTCTGTGTCTGCGTATTCCTTTGGAACATATTTTAGACGGAAAAATATTCCGTTATGCTTCTGTAAGTGCTGTTAGTACCGTACTATTACTATTGTCAGCCTTTTTCTTTGGACCGTTATTCTGCGGTAGGTTATGTCCGGCAGGTGCCTTTACAGAATATATCAGTAAACTTATACCGGCAAAAATGCAAATAAGTTGGAAAAAATATACGGAAGTAGCACCTATACGTTACGGAATGTTGGCAGGATTTTGTCTGCTGCCTTTTTGGGGCGGTATTCTTGCCTGCGCCTATTGTAACTTTTTTCTTTTTGATTTATTGGCTAACTATTATACACAGGGATATTTTATTTCTTTAAGCTCAAGTTTGCTGTTAATTGGCTTTTTATGGATTGTTGTTTTTGGCTTGTTTACTAAAGGCGGTAGAGGATTCTGTAACTTTCTTTGCCCAGTTGGTGCGGCGCAAAGCTTAATGCATAGTTTAGGTTGCAGATTACCTTTTGCTTGGCGTATGCAGGTAAACCAAAGAAAATGTATAGGCTGCGGCAGATGTGTGCGTAATTGTTCTATGGAGGCAGTATCATTAAATGCTGAGAAGGCACAGATAAGCCAGCATAATTGCATTACCTGCGGTGTATGTAAGCATAATTGTCCTGTAAAAGCTATCAGCTATGGGAGGAAAGATTATGAAAAATAAGTTGCTTAACTTTTTGGTGGCAATGGGAATACCTGTATCAGCAATTGGTACTCAAAGCAGCGGTTGTACAGGAATATGCGGCAGTTGCAGTTATAATTGTACGCCTGGATTATTTGCATTATTGCTTTTAGTTGCTAAAGCTGTTTATAAAAATTTATCTAATCGGGTGATGCAGCATGAATAAATACATATGGCTGAAAAGAACAGTTCTCTTTATTTTGGCTTTAATGATAATGTTTATTTTGGCTGCTTTTCGTAAAGAAAATAATTATGATAAGGAATATTATAAGCTGAATTTAGAACGGGGACAGAAGCAGCAATGTCTTATTGACTTGGGCAGACAAGGTAATTTAAAATATTTGCTACAGCCTAATATTTATACGGTGTATCTGCGTTTACAGCTGCCTGATGATGCGGCTAATATTCATTGTGAAAGTGAGGGCATAACAATGCTGCTTTCGCAGAGCAGTAAAAAAGGTTATTGGCAAGAGCTTGAACCTAAGCAGCCATTGCAAAGATTTCGTGAGGCTTTGCCTGTAAGTGCAGAGTTATATTTTCCCAAGGAGGAAATTAAGCAATACAGGGTAAAGCAGGGAAAAATAAAATTTTATGATAACAATGGTTTATATGCTCAAGTAGAGCTGAATGTTATTAATTCAAAGTATTCAAAAGAAGAATAGGTGTAATTGGAGGAAAATAATATGAAAAAAATAGCAATTTTACGGTGCCTGACTACATCTGCTTCCTGTGCTGGGGCTGGCTGTTTGCGTGCTTTAAACGAACGTGATAAGGCTTTTAGCCGTTATGGAGATGAAGAAGTTCGTCTGATGGCTATGTGGACTTGCAATGGCTGCGGTAATTCCAAACTGGAAAATCAAGATGGTATTCGAAAAAAGATTGAGCGAATGAAATCATTGGAGCTAGATGCACTTCATGTAAGCCATTGTACGCATAAAAAAGGTGCAGATGGCGAAAAACATCTCTGTCCTGTTATAAAAGATATTATCGATGAGTTGCAGGCTGCTGGAATTAGTGTTGTAGAAGGTACGCACTAGGATTATATTTTCTGAATATTGTATTAAGGACTTCTTTTCTTAGAAAAAGAGGTCTTTTTTATATAGTTAAATAATTGTGTCAAGCAGGAAAATCAATTAGCTTTCACGAATTTAAAAATATCATTATATACGCATGAATATACTGTGAAAGGAGCATTAATATGAAAGAGTTTGTAAAAAAATATATTGCAGAACATTATGAGGATTATGTCAAAGATTTGGAAATTTTAACGAATATAGATTCAGGCAATGGTGATAAAGAGGGAACAGAAAAGGCAAATAAGTTTGTAGCTGAGAAAATGCAGGCTATTGGAGCAACCGTTGAATTTATATATAATGACAGAGCCTGTCATCTTGTTTCACGTTTACAAGGAAAAGGAAAATATACAATATTGCTTGTTGCTCATGTTGATACTGTTTTCAAAAAGGGAGAAGCAGCACGCCGTCCTTTCCGCGTAGATGAAAATAATTTTGCCTGGGGTCCTGGAGTTGGTGATGATAAAGCGACTGTGGTAGAGGTCATTTATGGCTTGCAAGCTTTAGTAAAAGCTGGATTTAATAATTTCAAGGAAATTATTTATTATACTAACGGTGAAGAAGAAGGCGGCTCACCTACTGCTGAAAAAATAGTTGCAGAGCTTTCGCAGCAGGCAGACTTTGCCATTATCATGGATGTTGCCCGTCCTAATTGGGGCATAGTAACGCAGCGTAAGGGTAATGCAAAATATCGTGTAGAAGTTACCGGAAAGGGTGGACATCACGGCAATGCTTCTCAGGCTTGTGCTAATGCTGTGCATCAGTTAGCTTATACTATTACAGAACTGCATAAATTGGCAACTCCTATGCCGGGAAATCCAGAAGATTTTACTGCTGCTGCCCTAAAAGCACGTGGTATTGTTGATGCAGGTCAGTTTATTCCGCAGAATACAGTAAATGTTGGTGTAATTGGCTCAGAAAATGACAAAATCAGTGTTATTCCGGAAACTGCTTTTTGTGAGGTAAATATACGTTGCTTTACGATTGAAGAACAAAAGCGTATTGATACTGCTGTAAAAGATTTGGAGCAGAAAATATTTATTCCTGGAACTAGTGTGAAAATTACAGGTGGTATAGTTACTAGTCCTATGCAGAAAACTGCTCAGGCTCAGAAAATGGTTGATACATATAAACGCATAGTTAAGGAAGAGTTTGGTGCAGAGGTTAATGAATGGGTTGCAGGAGGTCTGACAGACGGCAATCGTACTGCCAAGTATGTGCCTACACTGGATGCTTTAGGTGTAGAAAACTATGATGAACATACTGATCATGAATCTGTAGATTTGAATACAGCTGTACCGAGAACCACTGCTTTTGCACTTACTTTAGCAGAATTGGCAGAGAAGTTTTAATGTAGATAAAAAGTAAGGTTGCTTTAGCAGCCTTACTTTTTTGATGGTGACTGTCGGAAACTATTATGTTATAATATATAAGTTAGAAATTTTAAGATAAGGTGTGATGATATGGCGAAAAAAAGTAATAAGTATGCAGGCGATCAGCTTGAAACTTATGATCCCACAGGTATAAGTGAGTATCTGGGATTGGGGCGGCCGATAGATTTTGACAGCAAATATAATAGAGCAGCAATGATGTGTGCTGTTTTTATTTCTGTTGCAGTAACTTTATGGAAATCTTCAGCTGGAATGGATTCTGATGATGCTGTTGTCAGTGCCTTGGGCTATGCACTGGGTTTTATTTTCAGCTATATGATTGCTCAGGAATTAGATCCTGATCGTAAACTTGGCGGTTTTGTGGGCGGTGGACTGACTCTTGTTGCCTATTTCTTTATGGGTGAAGGCAATATTTTAGTTATGTTGTGGCTGTTGTTTATTTTGCGTATGCTTAACCGCAGTTCAGGAGACAGACACCGTTTGATTGATAATATTATTATGATTGGCAGTGCTGCTTGGCTGGGGCGACAAGGTTTTTGGGTATATCCTTTGCTTACAGGTGCTGCATATATATTGGAAAGCCAGATACAGAAAGGATATTTCCGCAGCTTATATTTAGCAGGACTTGCTCTTGCTTGTCTGCTTTTTGCAGAATATGGCATTATACCAAACGAATTATCAATGAGTACAATTTTGATTATGGGTCTTGCTTTTATTATCTTTCTGCCGGAAATACGCGTGGCTGATTATGTTAAGGCAACAGGTGATAAGAATGGCAGACGTTTGCTGCCAAAACGTTTACAGACAATGCAGGGTTATTTCTGCATGATGCTTTTCAGTTTAACTTTTCTGCATGGTAATGCGGCTGCTGTATCCTTGATGCCTGCTGTTGCTGCTGCTGCCGGATGTGGAATTATGCTTTTAGTTGCTCTGCTGAAACATGAGGTTGTATAAAATTAGTTTATAAAAATTTAGGAGGATATTTACAATGAGTGAAAACAGAAAAATTAAATTTACCACTAATAAGGGAGTTTTTGTAGCAGAGATGTTTGAGGATAAAGCACCTCTGACAACTAAAAATTTTATTGAGCTTACCGAAAAAGGCTTTTATGATGGTATTATTTTTCATCGTGTTATTGATGGTTTTATGATTCAGGGCGGTGATCCTACTGGTACTGGTATGGGCGGCCCTGGTTACCAGATAAAAGATGAATTTGGCGAAGGCTTAAAACATGATGATGAAGGTATTTTATCTATGGCTAATGCAGGTCCCGATACTGGCGGCAGCCAATTCTTCATTACTTTGGCTCCTACTCCATGGCTGAATGGTCATCATGCAATTTTCGGCAAAATTGTTGAAGGTATGGAAGTGGTACGTTTGATTGGCGTTGTTCCTACTGATTTCCGTGATCGTCCGCGTGAAGCAGTGATTATGGAAAAGGTTGAGGTAATAAAATAAATGGCAGCTTTTGTATATATGCTGCGCTGCAAAGATGGCAGTTTATATACAGGTTGGACTAATGATGTAAAACATCGGCTTGCTGTGCATAAGTCAGGCAAGGGAGCTAAGTATACGCGTGGACGTTGCCCTTTGGAACTTGTTTATCAGGAAGAACTGCCGGATAAGGAAACTGCCTTGAGGCGAGAATGTGAGATTAAAGCTATGCCTCGCAGGAAGAAGTTACAGCTTGCAGAAAAATGGCAGAATACTGCTGTTGATGTACATTAAAGTATAGAGGCGTTTTATGATTGGCAAAGTAAAATGGTTTAATGCAGAAAAAGGCTATGGCTTTATTCAGCGTGACGGGGATAAAGATTTATTTGTTCATTTTTCCGGAATAAAAGGAGAAGGATTTAAAACCTTACAGGCAGGTTGGTCGGTGGAGTATGATGTTATAAAAGGTATACATGGCGAACAAGCTGCTAATGTCAGCCATATTGCATAATAAGTTTTGAAAATACTGTCAGTATCAGCTTTACTGACAGTATTTTTATTACATAATTAACAAAAAGATAAGTATTCGTGTATACATAAGAAAAATTGAAAAAAGTGCTTGCACTTTGTCAAAAGTGTGCTATAATTACGTACATAAGTAAATAACGAGTGGATGATGTATATGGGAGAAGGCAGTGCCTACC
>CAZQQK010000010.1:0-25642 GCA_964595445.1 uncultured Phascolarctobacterium sp. | reverse complement strand
GGACGACACAATCAGTTATGCTAATCGTGCCTCCGCTTCTGCTCAGTCTGCTGATAGTGCTGTGTTAATTGTATTCTTTTTATTTTTTATACTTGACAAACTTAAGCTTTTCTTGTATCATTATAATTGCTTTTGGGGGCGTAGCTCAGCTGGGAGAGCACCTGCCTTGCAAGCAGGGGGTCAGGAGTTCGATTCTCCTCGTCTCCACCAAAATGCTTTTTAGCAGACTAACTGGAATTAAGAAGTTAGTCTGTTTTTTTGTTTATCAAAAAACTTTCTGTCTATGAGAAATTTCTTTGAAAAAACTTTGCAAATCACTTGAATATGCTCTCTAAATATGATATAGTATACACTATATTAAGGGAGTATCCTGATAAAAAGTATAGTATTTTAAAGGAGTAAAATATTATGGAGAAAGAAAAAGCTTTTTTACTGTGGTTTGATCAGTTAGAAAGAAAGGACGTGGCTATTGCCGGTGGTAAGTCATCTTCTTTGGGCGAGCTGACTTCTCATGTTGATGTACCTGTACCGTATGGTTTTGCAACTACCGCCTGTGCTTACAGATACTTTTTTGAAAAAACTGGACTGTATCAGGAAATCAATGATTTGATTGCTGGTTTGGACGTAGATAACAGTGCACAGTTGCGTGAAGTCTGTGCAAAAATCCGCAATGCTATTTTAGTTAAAGAAATGCCGCAGGATTTGCAGGATCAGATAGCTGCTGCTTATGAAGAGCTTGGTAAGAGGGTAGGCGAAAACGATCCGTTTGTTGCTGTAAGAAGCAGTGCTACTGCTGAAGATCTTCCGGATGCAAGTTTTGCTGGTCAGCAGGATACTTATCTGAATGTTAAAGGTGCTGCGGTAATTGTAGCAAAAGTTAAGGAATGTTATGCTTCCTGCTTTACTGATCGTGCTGTTTACTATCGTGAAAAACAAGGCTTTGATCATTTGGACGTTGCTTTGAGTGCTGCTGTACAAATGATGGTCTTTTCTAAAGCTGCTGGTGTTATGTTTACTGTAAATGTTGCTACCGGCGATGATCAGAATATTTTAATTGAAGGTGCCTGGGGCTTGGGTGAATATGTTGTTCAAGGTACTGTAACTCCCGATAACTATACTGTAAATAAAGCTACAGGTAAAATTATAGAAAAGAATGTAAATGCTCAGGATATAAAATTGATTCGTAAGGCTGATGGTGACTGTGAAGAAGTTGCTGTACCAGCAGCGGAGCAGGAAATGCCCAAGCTGACTGATGAGCAAATTGAACAGTTGGCTGCCTGTGCTAAGAGAATAGAAGCACATTACGGCTGCTACATGGATATGGAATGGGGCGTTGATGAACGCGATAATAAAGTTTATATTCTGCAAGCACGTCCGGAAACTGTATGGAGCCGCCGCAATAAAGAAAATGGTGCACCGAAAGAGGAGAAAAAAGTGAACACAGATCGTAAGGTTATTGTTAAAGGTTTACCTGCAAGCCCTGGTAATGCGGCAGGACGTGTACATGTTATTCTTGATCCTTCGCATATAGATGAATTTAAAGAAGGAGAAATTCTTGTAACTGAAATGACAGCTCCTGACTGGGTTCCTGCAATGAAAAAAGCTAAAGCTATTGTAACTGACAGTGGCGGAATGACCTGCCATGCTTCCATTGTCAGCCGTGAGCTTGGTATTCCCTGCATTGTAGGTACTAAGAGCCGTGGTGAAGCTGCTACTGCAACAATTACTGATGGTATTGATGTAACAGTTGATGCTACTCATGGTGTTGTTTATGAAGGTATTATTGAAGAACCTAAGGCTGAACAGGCTGCTGCTCAGCAGGTTGTTGCTGCCGCTGAATATTTCCCGCCGACTGGAACTAAGATTTATATGAACCTTGGTGATCCTGAACTGGCAGAAAAATATTCAGTATTGCCCTGCGATGGCATTGGTTTGATGCGTGAAGAGTTTATCTGGACTACATATATTCATGAGCATCCGCTTTATCTGATTAAAACTGGTCATCCAGAAAAAGTTGTCGATCAGCTTGCTGAAGGTATTCGTCAAGTTTGTCAGGCTATGGCTCCAAGACCTGTTACACTGCGTTTTTCTGACTTTAAATCCAGTGAATACCGTGATTTAAAGGGCGGCGATGAGTTTGAACCATACGAACCTTCTGCACTGCTTGGTTGGCGTGGTGCTTCTCGTTATTATGATCCTAAATATATTGAAGCTTTTAAGCTTGAATGTATGGCAGTTCGTAAAGTTCGTGAAGAATTTGGCTTGAAAAATCTTAATGTAATGATTCCTTTCTGCCGTAATGTGGAAGAATGTGAAAAGGTTGTTAAGATTATGGCTGATTGTGGTCTGTCCCGCGGCAAAGACTTTAAAGTATGGCTGATGGCTGAAATTCCGTCAAATATTATTTTGGCAGATCAGTTCAACAAATTTGTTGATGGTTATTCTATTGGTTCTAATGATTTAACTATGCTTGTTTTGGGCTGTGATCGTGATAATGATACAGTTTCTCATATTTATGATGAACGTAATTTAGCAGTACGTCGTGCAATTCGCCATTTGATTGAGGTTGCCCATAAAGATGGCAAAACTGTTTCTATCTGCGGACAAGCTCCCAGTGTATATCCTGAATTCTGTGAATTTCTTATTAAGAGCGGTATTGACAGTATGTCTGTAAATCCGGATACTGTTAAATTTACCAAAAAACTTGCAGCACAGATTGAACAACGCATTATGCTTGATGCACTGACGGGCAGAGGCCGTCAGGATGCAGAGGATTTAAACTGGTAAAATTTCTGCAAGTTACCTTTGATTGAAATATTTAAGCAGTAAAGAGTTTCGACTCCTGTATTACAGTAATGTAGTACGGGAGTCTTTTTTATTTAGAAAGGAGAAACTTCATGTATCTTGTTTTTGATATTTTCTTTATTGCAGCATTGATGCGTCATTGTTATACAGATATAAAAAATTTGCTTCTTTATGATTGGCTGACAGTATGTATAGCTGTTATGGGATTAATACGTACTTTTACTATTGCTTCACTGGGAATAAAAAATAGTGTTTTAGGATTTTTTGTTATGTTGTTTATTATGCTGCTGATATACTTTTGCAGCGGCAGAGGCATGGGAGAGGGAGATATAAAGCTTGCTGCTGCTTTAGGATTTTGGCTTGGAGCGGAACAGGGAATACTATGTTTGTTGTTGGCTTTTATTGGCGGCGGAATTTTTGGCTGCTTATGGTTTCTTTGTGGAACAGGAAAACTGCATAAGGCTATACCATTTGGGCCGTTTTTGTGTGCTGGTGCATTTATAGCGTATTTTTGGGGAGTACAGCTTATTAATTGGTATTGGAGATTTATGGTTTTATGAAAAAGATATTTTTTACTGAAACATATACATTATTACTGAAATATATAAGGCGTTATTGGAGAAGAAAAAATAATTTATTAATTGTTGAATTACAGAACAGAGGATTGATGGTATCATTATGGCATTTTGAAAAATGTTTGTGGCAGGAAAGCTGTTTATTTAATGATATTGAGAATGAAATAATATTTAAAGCAGACAGCGAAAGTAGAAATTATGATTTTTCTTTGGTTGAAGAAAAGCTTAGAGAGTTTCTTTTACAGCGTGATGTTGAAGAAAATATAGTTACTATAATTATACCTGCTGTTTTTATGCTGCATATGGAACAGCTTAAAATGCCTGTACTTTCAGAAACAGAGCTGCATAATGCAATAATTTGGGAAATAGAACACAGTATGCTTTGGGAAACAGAAGATTATAGTTATGTTTATACTTCGGAGCTGGCAGTAAAGGAAAAATATATCAAAGTATTTATATATACCTTGTCTAAGAAGGATCAACTATATTTGGAGATGATGAGCAAATCTTTGTTGATTAAATTGCAGGGGATAAGTATTGAAACAAATTCTGCAAATGTTGCAGAACGTTGGTTTTCAGGTGCGAAACAGTATTTTTTTCAAGAAGTGAAATGTAAAAAAAGACTGTTTTTATTTTTAGAAAAATTTTTGCACTATTTGCCTCGTATAACGGTAGTTATATTATTGTTGTCTGTATTAACATATATTGGTTCATTGGTTGGATATTATTCAGCAGAAAATAAATTTTCACAGGTAAAAGCAGAAATAGAAAAAAACAGTCTTTGGGAAGAGCGGATACAGGAAAGTAAGATAATAGAAGAAAAAATAAATAAACTAGAGAAACAGTCAATAAGTAAAAAAATTAAACATACATTTTTATCTATGGAGGCAGAGCGATTAGGAAAACTATTGCCATTTGGCTGTCGTTTGACTTTGGCAGAATGGAGTAAAGGTAAAAAACAATTGTTTATTGAAGGACAGGCTCTGGACATGAATATTGCTAATAAATTTTTTGAACAGCTGCAAAGCAGTAATAATTACAGTCAAGTGAAAATTATACAGTCACAGCAACAGCAGAATTTTATAATATATAAGGTACAGCTTGTGATAAAGGAGAAAAAGTGATGAAAAGGAAAGATATATTCCTTACTTTAGTCTTTATAGCAGTAATGTTTTTTAGTATTTATCTTGTTTGCAATTCTTTTGTTCGTTGGAATGAATGTAAGCAGCTTAAGATACAGTCTGAACAGTTGCAATATAAGCTTTATAATATAGAAAGTTTTGCTGTTAACCATAGTGATTATGCTGCTTATATAAAAAACCTTGAGCAGAAACTTCTGTATTTAGAAAAGCAGCAACTTTCGAAAAATAGTACGAGTTATCTGCATAAATTGCAATTGTCAGCATCTTTTCAGAAATTGTTGGTTAAAGAAGTAGAACAATTAACGGAAGAAGCATCAAAAAAACAGAAAGACTTACAAATAAAAATAATTGTAATTGGCAGCTATAATTCTGTTATTCGTTGGCTGCGGCAGTTGGAACAGGGGGATTATGAACTGCTTATGCTGCGTATGCAGGAGGTAAGTGATGAAATAATAAAGGCAGAAATAAAAGTTGCAATAGAATAACATAATAAATAGATTAGCCTAAGCTAATTTTTACTTGACAAAATAATGAATTAGTTGGATAATGTCAAAGTAAGAGTTAGAATAGGCTAATTTGTTTATACAAATAGAAAGAGCTAACTCAATTAGAAAGGATTGTGTATGAGAAAATATATTTTACTCTTTTTTATTTTTCTTATAGTTATCGCAGGATATTTTTTATTGTCGAGAGGTCAGCAGAAGCTTGAAGCGAATGCGGTTCGTACTGTAACAGACAGCGTGGGAGCACAGGTACATATTCCTGCAGAACCTAAAAGAATAGTTTTCTTAAATCCATCAAATTTAGAAATTTATGCTTCTATTGGCGGAAAAGCTGCCGGAAAGTGTACCAGTAATTCTTATCCTGATGATATTAAGGAGAGCTTAAAAGATATTCCTGAAGTAGGCATGATTCATGCCCCAAATCTTGAAAAAATCATTAGTCTGAAACCTGATCTTGTAGTAGGGACTAATGTACCTTTTCATGTAATGCTGCGTAAACCATTAGAGATGGCAGGTATACCTTTATATTTAAATATGATTAATTCCTATGAAGATGTACTCCAAACTATTGATAAATTTGGTAAAATTGCAGGCAGAGAAAAAGAAGCTGCTGCCAAACGTGAGCAAATTGAAAAAGAGTATGCTGAAATTACAAAAGATATACAGCCTAGTAAAGGCTCCAAGACATTGATTATTTTTGGTGCACCGGACAGTTTTAATATGTCTACAAAATTAAGTTTTGGCGGTGATTTGTTAAAACGTTTAGGTGGAATAAATATAGCTGATAAGGCTGATAATGTAAAAGACAGCAGTTATATTCCTCTTAGTATGGAATTTGTTGCTAAAGAAAATCCAGATATTGTTATGTTGATTACAATGGGCGGAAGTAAGGAGATTGTAGATAAGTTACGTGCTGATATGCACAATAATGTGATATGGCATGATGTTAATGCAGTTAAGGAAAACCGTGTATATCAATTGCCTCCTGCTTTATTTACGGTTAATCCTGGAACTCATACCATTGATGCAATGAGAATCATGAAAGAATATCTGTATGGAGAGAGTAAATAATGAGTAATGATGCAAAAACTAAAGAACGTTTAAGAGCAGTAGTTTTTTTGAGTCTGTGCATCTTGCTTGTCGTCAGTGCTTTAGTAAGCATCAGCAGCGGTACTGTAAGTTTGAGCTTGAGGGAAACATATACAGCATTAATAGGAGGTGCTGATGCTGATACTAATCGTATAGTTAATCTTATTCGTTTGCCGCGAACAATTGTAACAATTTTAGTTGGTGCTAATTTGGCTTTGGCGGGTTGTAATTTGCAGGGGGTTCTGCACAATCCACTGGCAGATCCTGGTATTATTGGAGTTAGTGCTGGTGCAGGTTTATTTGCAATGATTATTATGCTGCTTTTCCCTGAGCAATCTGCGATGGTACCGGTTTTTGCTTTTGTAGGAGCGGTAATTTCAACTGGTATTGTATTTTTTTTGGCATGGGAAAAAGGAATCAATCCATTACGTATGATTTTAGCTGGTGTAGCAGTAGCGACTTTTTTTGGCGGTGCTATGTCTGCTTTAAATGTTTTTTACAGCGACCGTATTCAGGGAACTGTTATGTGGATGGCAGGCGGGTTTCAAGGACGCAGTTGGGGTCATGTGGAGATGCTTTTGCCTTATAGTGCTGTTGGTATTATTGGCACAATTTTATGTGCACGTTCATTAAATGCGTTACAGCTTGGTGATGATCTTGCAAAAAGCCTTGGTGTGCGTGTTATGCGTATGCGTACTATTTTGATTTTTCTATCAGCACTTTTAGCAGCAGTTTCTGTGAGTGTTGCTGGCATGTTAGGCTTTGTCGGTTTAATTGTGCCGCATATTATGCGGCTTTTGATTGGCTGTGATCATGAATATCTGCTGCCTTGTGCAGCTATTGCTGGTGGTGCAGTTGTTACTTTAGCTGATACAGCAGCAAGAACTGCTTTCAGTCCGTTAGAAATCCCTGTGGGAATTTTTATGTCTTTTATTGGAGGCCCGTTTTTTCTATATTTACTGAAAAAGAGGATGCGTTGATTAATGATGAAAAACCCTGCTTTATACACAAAACAAATAACTCTTAAATATGGTGAACATGTAATTATCAATAATTTGACACTTGATATTTCTAAACCAGAGATAGTAACTATTATAGGGCCTAATGGCAGTGGTAAATCTACACTTCTTAAAGCGTTATGCCGTCTTTTAGAACCTGCTGCAGGTACTGTGTATTTGGATAGTAAAGATATCAATAAGATGTCAACTGAAGAAGTTGCTCGTACAGTTGCTGTTATGGCACAGTCAGCTGCTGCTCCCGGTGGAACAACGGTAGAAGAACTAGTGTGTTATGGAAGACTTCCTTATCGTAAATTTTTTGATGGATTGAGTGGGGAAGATCGCATGGCAATTGAAGAAGCTATTGAATTTACTGAACTTGACTTGCTGCGTAATCGTTTGGTACATACTCTTAGCGGCGGAGAACGACAGCGTGCTTGGTTGGCGATGGCATTGGCACAAAAACCTCAAATTTTATTATTAGATGAGCCTACTACTTATTTAGATGTACATCATCAGTTGGAACTTATGGAGCTTGTTGTACGTTTACATGAAGAAATGGGATTGACTGTTATTATGGTTTTGCATGATTTGAATCATGCAGCTCGCTACAGCGAACGTTTAATAGCTCTTAAACAAGGAAAGATTATGGCTGATGGAGCAACTGGAGATGTCTTTGTTAAACCTATTATTGAAAATCTTTATGATGTACAAGCTGTTATTATGAATGTGGAAGCAAATGGAATAAACTATCCTGTATGTTTTCCCTATAGTGCTGATGAGCATTAAAGAATGACTATAGCTGTATAAAAGAAATATATGCAGAGATATATTTATTATATGATATTTTTAACCATTGGTTAGCGAAAGCTTACTTTATGGAGATATAAAAATATACCAAATAAAAATCTTATAAAAGAAAAGAGGATGATTATGAAAAAACTTAATAAAAAAAAGGTTGCTCTGCTTGCTGCCTGTGCTCTAAGTGCTGTTGCTAATATGGCGTTTGCTTCTGAAAATGAAATGGATGCTTACGAGGGTGCAGATTATATTGTGACAGCTACAAAAACTGCTATCGAGAAAAAAGAGGTACCTAATGCAGTACAAGTTATTACCCATGAAGAAATCCAAAATATGGGAGCTTACAGTGTACAGGATGCGTTAAGATATGCAACAGGTATTGATGTTCAAAGTTTTGGCATGACTGGTAATCAGGTTATGGTTCGTGGCATGGATACAATGCATAGTTTGATTTTGATAGATGGTAAACGTATGGCTGACGAAGATACTCCAGCAACTCAGAATGTTTACGTTTTGAACAGAATTAATATGGCTGATGTTGATCGTATTGAAATTATACGCGGTGCTGGCAGTGCAATATATGGTTCAGAAGCTATGGGCGGTGTAATCAATATCATTACAAAAAAAGCATCTTCTCCAAGTGCAGTAGTTGGATTTAGTACAGGAACTAAAGAAACAAGTGGTTATTTTAATTATGCCAGCGGTCGCCAAGGAAAGACAGCAGTAAAAATTGATGGACGCCGTACTAAGGTACGTGATTTGTATCGTACTCCCGGCAACAGCAATCAGTTTGGTAATAAAGAGTATTTTAATGCAGATATTGATTATGTTTTTGATGAAAATAGAGGCATTGATATTACAGCAGGTTATATGAAAGAAAAACTTACCAGCAATACTGATTCTATAAGTTCTATGTTTGGAAGCCGCAGTACTCAAAACCAGTCCTATAATCAGGAGCGTAAAGATTTTGGCTTAAGCTATTACGGTAAAGATAAAAAGAATAATTATACTTTGAGAGGTTATTACAGTGAACTCAGTAAAGATCAGACGGCTATAAAAACCTATCCTAACAATCCTATGATTGGAAGTTTCTTGAATACAAACGATGAGCATAATTTTAAGAAATATGTAGTAGAAGGTATGAATACGTATACTGCTGATGAAAATAATAAAGTTACTTATGGTGCTGAATATAAGCACGAAAAAGTTGACAGAACTTATCGTTCTTTATTTATGCCTGAATTTATGGGTTTCAAATGGGATGTTGGTGTTTCTAATCATTCTGTCGATACTTATGCAGCATATATTCAAGATGAAATTAAGGCAGGTGATAAGCTGTTGGTGATTCCTGCTTTGCGTTATGATTATCATGAAAACTTTGGCAGTGAAGTTACAGCTAAATTGGGTGCTACCTATAGCATGAATACTAATAATAGAATTAAATTTAATGTTGGTACCGGTTATAGAGCACCTACTTTGTATGAACTGTATGCTAATATGATTAAATCAATGGGCGGTATGACTGTAAATGTAATTGGTAATCCGGAATTAGATCCAGAAAAATCTTTTGACATTGATATTTCTTTTGAAGGTGAAAACGGAAAAGCAAATTATAAAATTTCTCCGTTTTATAACAGTGTAAAAGATCTTATAGGTGGTAAAACGACCTATGTTGATGCTGATGGTAATCCTGTACGTCCGTCTATGGCAGCTGCGGCTAACAGTTCTTATATAAATATTAATAAAGCAGAAATCTATGGTACAGAAGCAGAGGTTGGTTATAATTTCAATAATCATTGGAGCGCACTTGCAAATTATACTTATCTGAGTGCTAAAGATAAAGATACAGATGAGCGTTTAGAAGGCAGAGCTAAGCATACAGGTACATTAAAGTTAAGCTATACTGATGCTAAGGAAAATCCATTAACTGCAACTTTATGGAGCAAGTGGTATGTAGATTATCATTATGCCGATGAAGATTATACTTATAACAATGTAAACTTTCTTGTAGATAAGGTTATAAATAAAAATTTCCGCGTTTATGCTGGTGTAGACAATATTTTTGATAAAGATCTTGGAGAAGATTTGTGGCTTGACGGACGTATGTGGCGTGCAGGAGCTGAGTGGACTTTCTAAAATTAATTATGACCTTTAGTTTGATTTTGTGTTTTAGTTTTTATAGTATAAGCCTGCTGCTTTTTTTACGCACTTGAGGGCAGCAGGCATCTTTTAAAAGATAAGTGTAAATATTTTTTATGTTGTGAGGAAAAATATGCAGGCAATTAATGATTTGATAATGTATTTTCACAAGGGCGGATTGGTTATGTGGCCGCTGCTTGTGTGTTCTATAATTGTGACAGCAATAGCGATTGAGCGATTTATATATTATCGCAGTGTTAACAGCGGCAGCAGTTTTGCTGCTGAATATTGTGCTGTGGTACGTGGCAAAAGTATAGAAGAAGCAACTGCAATAGCTAAAAATGTTAAAGGAAATTGTGCATTAATACTTGCAGATGCAGGAGAGCTAAACGTTAGTCGGGAGCAGAAATCTGCTTATTTGGAGAGTCGGGCTGGTATATTTATAGCGACTCTGCGTGACAAGTTGGATTATTTGAGCATTATTGTTACTATGTCGCCCTTGTTGGGCCTTTTGGGAACTATTGTTGGTATGATTGGGGCATTCAGTATTTTTAATTTACAGGCAGGTGCTCCTATAGCTATTACCAGTGGTATTGGGGAAGCTTTAATTGCAACAGCAACTGGTTTGTGTGTAGCGATAATGTCTTTATGTGTACATTCCTATTTTTCGCATTGTATGGATAATATGATTACTGATATGGAGCAGTGCTTCAGTGCTCTGCTGGAGGCTGAAACAAGGAGAGTAAGGTAATGAAGCTGCGTGATGTTCGTGCGCGTAAGGTTCCGGAGTTGATTATTATTCCGATGATAGATATCATGTTTTTTTTATTAGTCTTTTTTATGCTGAGTACTATGTACATGATAGATTTGAAAACAATTCCTGTGAAACTGCCGCAGGCTGCTAATGCGGCTGCTGATACTGCTACTACTTTTGCGGTTACGATGAAAGCAGATGGAAGTATATATCTTGGAGAAGTGCAGACTGATTTTCAGACTTTGCTGCTTCAGGCTTCACATGAGCATAAAAACAATAAAAATTTTGCTGTAGTCATTAGAGCAGAAAAAAATTTGGAGTACGGCGAGGTTATTAAACTAGTAGATAAGCTAAAAGGTGCAGGTATAACGCGTTTTGGTTTGGCAACTGATAATGGTGGTAAATAAGATGAAATATATAGAGGAGTTACAGGCTAAAGCTAGGCAGCGTTTTAGTTTCTTTGGCTCATTGTTAATACATTTCATATTGTTTGTTATTTTGGCTTTTTCAGGGGTGTTTTCTGTAAAAATATCCGAGCTTTCATCAGCAGATATTGTTTATTTTGATGCTGGTGGCGGTGGCGGCGGTGGTGATGCTGCTGTTGAAGATACAGAAGTTTTAGATGAACAGAGTAAGAACATTATAGATGAAGAAGTTATTACTGTGCCTGATAGTAAAACAGAGCATAAAAAAATAATACCTAAAGTTACTGAAAAAGTTTCTGCTGAAACAAAGAAAGGCAGTGGTACTGGCTCTGGCAGTGGATATGGCAGTGGAAATGGTGTTGGTACTGGAAGTGGTGAAGGTTATGGCAACGGCAGTGGATCTGGTGGTGGACGGGGTACTGGGCATGGGACAGGAGTAGGCAATGGCAGTGGCGCTGGTATAGCTGTTGCGCCTAAGATACCCCCACGTATTATTTCTGCTGTAACTCCTTATTATCCGTCTGCATTGAAAGATGCTGGTGTAAGCGGTCGTGCTGTTGTACGTGGTGTTATTGATACTGAGGGCAGAGTGGAGAGTGTAGAGTTATTAAAATCTACAGGTAACACTACTTTAGATGATAATGCAATGAATGCTTTTAGAAAATGGCGTTTCAGTCCTGCAAAAAATGATAGTGGGAAAAAGGTCAGGTGTTATTTTACTCAAGGTTTTCCGTTTGTAATACAGTATAGATAAAAACTGTTATAAGATTTTTTATTGTGAATATACGACATATTATTTGTAAATATAAAAATAAAGAGAGATTGATAGATGTTTAAAACATTCATAAAATATTACAGACCATACAAGCACATATTGATATTTCTTATTGCAGGAGCGTTACTGCGTTCTGTACTTGAACTATTTTTTCCTTATGTTGTAAAGCTTATGTTGGAACAGCAGCTGCCGATAAACAATTTAAATTTATTACTGAAATGGTCTTTGGGATTGCTGTTTATGTATGGTGTTAATTTTTTTGTTCATTTTGCAGTTAATTATTATGGTATGGTTATGAGTTCTGCTATGGAACGAGATATGCGTTGTGATTTATTTAAACATTTACAAAGGCTTTCTTTCAGTTTTTATGACAAAAATAAGAGTGGTCAGTTGCTTTCGCGTATAACGAGTGATTTGGGAGAAGTTGCCGGAGCAGCAAGCAGTGGGCCGAGTGATATTATTGTTTGCAGTCTGACTATGTTGGGGACAATGATTATTCTTATGTCTATGAATCCGTTGCTAGGTGGAGTTATTACGCTTTTGCTGTTACTGAAAACTGTTCATACTATATTTGTCAATCTGCAAATGAAGAAAACATTTTTTGCGAATCGTATAGTTATGGGAGAAATGACAGCTAAGGTTTCCGAAAGCTTGAATGGTGTACATCTTATTAAAGCTTTTTCTGGAGAAAGCAGTGATTATAAACAATTTTTAACTAAAGCTAATGCTTATATGGCTGCCTGCTGTAAGTCTTTTCGTTTAAGAGCATATTTCTTTGGCAGCATGATTTTCTTCAGTAATTTTATAAATGTTGTAATTCTTGTAGCTGGCGGTATTTTTATTAATAAAGGGTTGCTTACTTTTGGTGAGCTTGTAGCGTTTTTTCTTTATGTTGGATTGTTTATGAAACCGTTGATGCAACTTTTGGGATTTAGTGAAATGTATCAACGTGGGATGGCTGGTTTTAAGCGTTTTTATGAACTTATGCAGGAACAGCCTGATATTATAGATAAGCCTGGTGCTGTTGAGTGTAGAAACTGTAAAGGACAGATTAATTTTGATAATGTTAGCTTTGCATATACAGACGGCATTCCTGTTATTCGTAATTTAACACTAAAAATAGAAGCTGGGGAAACCGTTGCTTTTGTTGGTGCTACTGGTGCTGGCAAAACAACAATTGCCAGTTTGTTACTGCGTTTTTATGAACCACAACAGGGAAATATATTGCTTGATGGGATAAATATAAGAGATTATACGCAGGAGTCTTTACGTAGTCAAATAGGATTAGTACAGCAGGATGTTTTTCTCTTTGGTGAAAGTGTACGTTATAATATAGCTTATGCAAAAGCAGAGGCAACAGATGAAGAAGTCAAGGCAGCAGCAACCTCTGCCGCTGCGGATAGATTTATCAGTAAACTGCCTGCTGGTTATGATACTGAGATTGGTGAGCGCGGGATTAAGCTTAGCGGTGGACAAAAGCAACGTTTAGCGATAGCACGTATATTTTTAAAGAATCCACCGATTCTTATTTTAGATGAAGCAACTAGTGCTTTGGATAATGTTACTGAAAAACAGATTCAGAGTGAATTTGAGAAACTGTCACAAGGTCGTACAACGCTGATTATTGCTCATAGACTGTCAACTATCCGTCATGCTGATAAAATAATAGTACTTGAAAATGGCAAAATGGTGGAATGTGGCACTCATGAACAGCTTTTGGCTATTAAAGGTACTTATTATGAGTTGTATGAAAAACAAAATTGAAATGTTTTTATATTAAAGGGCAAATATGCAGAATAGGAGATAAAATATGAGGAAAATTGCAATTTATGGTAAAGGCGGTATAGGTAAATCCACAACTACTTCTAATTTATCAGCGGCACTTGCATTGCAGGGATATAAAGTTATGCAGGTTGGCTGTGATCCTAAAAGTGACAGCACGAAAAATCTTATGCAGGGTAAACGTATACCTACTGTATTGGAACAACTTAAAGAAAAAGGTGAAAACTTAAAATTAGAGGATATAGTTTTCGAAGGTTTTGGCGGAGTGTTGTGCGTAGAGGCGGGTGGGCCTACTCCTGGTATTGGTTGCGCTGGGCGCGGAATAATTTCTGCTTTTGAAAAGCTTGCTGAATTACAGGCTTTTGAAACTTATAAGCCTGATATTGTTATTTATGATGTTCTTGGTGATGTTGTTTGCGGTGGGTTTGCAATGCCTATTCGCGGTGGGTATGCTCGTGAGGTTTTTATTGTTTCCTCTGGTGAAATGATGGCATTATATGCTGCAAGTAATATAGCACAGGCAATAAAAAATTTTGGACGCAGAGGATATGCACGTTTAAAAGGTATTATCTTGAATGCTAAAAATATTGAGAATGAAAAAGAATTAGTTGCTAAAGCTGCTGAAGAAATTGGCACAGAGGTTGTACTCTATGTGCCGCGCAGCGGTGATATTCAGGTTGCTGAGAATTTGGGAGGAACAGTGAGTGAATTTGTGAAAAACTCTCAAATGGTGGATATATATAATGAATTAGCGGCACGTGTTTTGGCATTAAGCGAGGATGAGGAACAGTAGGAGGCAGGAATGGGTTTAAAAGAAGATGCAATGTGGAAAATGGCAGAAAAAATGGGAATGCCTAAAAGTGCTATTGAAACAATTAAAGCTAAACAAAAAGCTGGAGAAAAAGTGCAAGTACCTGCTATGGACAAAATGATGTCAATGCTGGGGAGTACAGACGATAATAAAAAAAGCGAACTGAAGAAAATTGCTGAGAAAATGGGTATGCCTCCACAGGCTGAAGGAATTAATGGTAATGATATATTAGCTAATCTTAATCGTCTTAGTAAGGTAAAAACTATAAAAGATGTTCCACAATTAACAACTGCGTTATTTCCAGGAACTCACTGTCCTTTGATGGGGGCAGCTATGGTTGCGGGGGGGATTAATGATTGCCTATTAGTAATTGTTGGTACTGATGAATGCAGTTATTATACTAAAAGTATGACAATTAACGACCGTTATGGCGGTATTGGCGGTCGCTGTGTATCCTTAGTTTTGGACAGTCATGATGTAACATTCGGGAGTACTGAAAGTATGCATAAAGCATTTAAGGAAATTATGGAAGAATACAACCCTAAATGTGTAATGTTGGTAACTACTTGTGTGATAGAAGTTATTGGTGATGACTATGATGCTATTGCAGTGGAACTGTCTAAAAAATATGGTATTCCTGTTATGGCTGTTCATACAGAACATTTTAAGTGTGAGGATCATTTTCCTGGATTGGAACGAGCTATTACAGCATGTAGTATTATGATGGAAAAACAAGAGTGTAACGGCAGTATTAATGTGTTAGGTCAGCGTATGGGTAATTTTGCTGATACAGAGCTGTATTCAGTGCTCCAGAAAACAAATATAAAAATTGGCGTTCAACTGCCAAGTGGCTGTAATAGTGAAGATATTCGAAAAGCTCCTGCTGCTAAAGTTAATATTGTAGTGCATGATATTGCTTTGCCGTTAGCTAAAATTATGAAGGAAAGGTTTGGCATTCCTTATGTCTATTTTAATCGCTTTGCAGCACCTGAAAGAATTTTTCAAGCCTATCGTCAGCTTTTTGATTATTTGAAGATAAATTTACCGGAATTTTTAACAGAAAAGTTTACTGAGTGTAAATTTATGGAACAGGAGATTATTTCACAGGTAAGAGGCGTACCTTATATTTACGGAAATACTCAATATGATTGTTTTGAGTTAAATAGTTATTTATGTAGTTTAGGTCTTGTTCCACAGCTTATACAAAGTAATCATCTCAATGAAGATGAATATGAAGATATAAAAGAAATTTTAAAAGTTACTGATCCTTATATTTGTAAAGCTGCTAATATTGCACCATTGCAATATGTTTATGATGTACTGCAACCATGGTTTTATATGGGACATGAATTTGGAGATCGTTTGCGTCGTAAAGGTATAGCTTTACTTCATAGTGATCCTGCTGGGAAATTGTTAGGATTTGAATGCTGTCTGTTTCTGCTTAAGGCGGTTATTCATGCTGTAACAGATGCTAAAAAGTTTAGAAAGGAGGCAGGGTTATGAGCTTAGTTAGATTCTTACCTACTCCGTCAGACAGAATGGGGATTATTTGGAGTCTGCTTAGTATTCAGGGAAGTATTATATTGGAATATGGGCCTGCGGGAACTACGCATTACAGTATGGGACTTTATGGTGGCTTGGGACTGCGTTTTCAAAATCGCTTGTTTACTACACATATGAGTGAAGATGATGTTGTTATGGGTGATGTCAGCCGTCTTGAGAAGGCTATAGTTGAACTTGACAAAAGCTATGCACCAAAAGTTATTTTTGTGGTAGCTTCTTCTGTAACAGCTGTTATTGGAACTGATATAAAAGGTGTATGCCGCTATATGCAGGATGAAGTTAAGGCAAAATTGATAGCTTTTGAGCAGGGTGGGTTTCGTGGAGATTACAGTATTGGTATTACTGAAACATATAAATTGCTTGTAAAAAATCTTCCTAAAAAAGAGATACCGATGCAAAAGGGCTTTTATAATATAATCGGAGCTTCTGCTTGGAGATATCGTATGGCGAGTGATATATGGGAAATCAAGAATTTACTTTCAGAAGCATTTAATTTTCAATGTAATGCTTGTCTTTGCTGCGATACCTGCGTAGATGAACTTGAGGTAATGGGGAAAGCGCAAGTTAATATAGTTTTGGGAAATGAGGGCTTGGCTTCTGCCGAAATTTTGCAGGAGAAATTTGGCACACCTTATATTTATATTGTTCCATATGGTTATAGTGCAACAATAAAATTTTTGGAAAAGGTTGGAGCTGTTGTCAGCAGAGAACCTTCTCCAATGGTAATGATGCGGATAAAAATGAAAGAAAAGTCTATGTCTATGTTGGGAATGTTTGCCATGATGGGTGGTGCAAAGCTTAAACCGGTAGCTGTTGTAAAAGGAGATTATGATATGGTGTGCGGTATAAGTGCTTTTTTAGAAGAAACAGGTATTAAGGTACTTTATAAAATGTGTGCTCATAGTCTGAAAAATATAGTTGGGTCATCTGATGATATTAGCTTTGTGGAAGAAAAAGAGTGGCTTAATAAAATAAGTTCCCTTAAACAAACTTTAGTATTTGCTGATGATGTTGCTTTACTGCAATGTAATGATACTAATACTAAGGTAGTTATAAGTGCACCGTTTTTTGACAGTATTGTGGCAACACATATGCCGTTTATGGGTGAAAAGGGAGCAGATTTTATTTTAGAACAAGTACAAAAGTATTATCGGAGATTTTAAGAGGTAAATTTATATGTATAAATATATGAAATCAGTTGTTCTCAGTACAGTAATACTTTGTTTTGGTGTTATGGGAATAGCTGTTGCATCTCCTGGAAATGCTGGTATAAAAAATGTAGCTTTTACTGAAACTGAAAGCGGTAAAAATCTTACAGCAGACCAATTAGCGGTCAAACTTCAAGAATATAATGTTATTTTCTTTGGTGAATTTCATGATCAAAGAGAAATTCATGAGTCAGAAATAGCTTTGCTGAAAGCACTTTATAAAATACGAGGCGACAAGTTGGCACTGAGTATGGAAATGTTTGAGGCAGATAATCAAGCTAAGTTGAATGAATTTTTAGCTGATACGATAGATGAAACAACATTTCTTGATTTAAGCAGACCATGGCCTAATTATAAAATTGATTATGCACCATTGGTAAATTTTGCTAAAGAGCATAAAATACCAGTACTTGCCGCTAATGTTCCAAGATTTTTAGCGGCTCATGTTGCAAAAAATAATGCTTCACTTGATGGCATTGACGATCATGATAAACAGTGGCTGCCTAAGAATACATATGTTTTAGAGGGAGACTATAAGAAAAAATTTTATAATCAGATGAGTTCTCCTGATACGCCGATGAAAATGACTCCGCAGCGTTTAGCAGCAGTATATGCTGCACAATGTTTAAAAGATGATAAAATGGCAGAGAGTATAGCTGCTTTTTATGATGAAGACAATGAAAGGCAAATACTGCATATTAATGGATGTTTTCATTCGGATGGACATTTGGGAACAGCTCAGAAGTTGGAGTTTCTCAGACCAGATTTAAAAGTGGCTGTCATTACTCCTATGGAGCGTAAAGATGCAGATAAAAAAGCAGCTGGTGAGTTTATAGTATGGTTTGACAGAAAATAAATTATTTAATAAAGTTGTTGAGTTTCATATTTGATTAGGCTGTTACAGCTTACATAAAGTTTGTTCAGTTTAATAAATTATAGGCGAATAAGGAGGTAAATAGTTATTATGAAACAAATACCTGTTATTTATTGGAGTGGTACTGGTAATACACAAATTATGGCTGAGGCAGTTGCAGAAGCTATTAATGATGCTGGTGCAGAGGCTTCAGTAAAAAATGTTGCGGAATTTTCTGCTGATGAAGCTGCTAAATATGAAGCTTTAGCTTTAGGTTGTCCAGCGATGGGAGCAGAAGTGCTTGAAGAATATGAGTTTGAACCTTTCTTTATGGAACTGGAAAAACAACTGAGAGGAAAGAAAGTTGCTTTGTTTGGCTCTTATGGTTGGGGAGGTACTTATATGCAGGAGTGGGAAGAACGTGTAAAAACTGCTGGTGCAAAACTCGTAGCTGATGGTGTTTTAGCATTGGGAGCACCTGATGCAGAGGCTCTAACTAAACTTGCTGAAGCTGCTAAATTACTTGCTGAATAAATTGAATAAAGAAACCGCCTAGTGATGATAGATTTTCATTCATTAGGCGGTTTTGCTTTAATGATACTTTATAAAAATGACTAAATTTATAAATCTTCTATTATTTTTGTGATTTTAGTTATATCTGGTGTAGTATAGAATGTACTTTGGTTAGAGAAAATAACAAAGCCTGGTTTACTGCCGGAAGGTTTTTTTACATAACGTCGTTCTGTACAGTCGACTGGTACTTGGCTTCCATTGCGTGCTTTGCTGAAATATGCTGCGAGTTGTACCGCCATATTAATATCTTCAGGATTTGGTGTTGGCAGTACGGTTTTTAAAATGATATGAGATCCTGGAATATCCTTGGTATGAAACCATAAATCTTTTGGAGAACCTATGGTGAAGGTAACATAATCATTTTGTTTATTATTTTTACCAATATAGATATTTGTTTCTGCATTTAGTTTAATATGCAGCGGCTGCGATTTTGGCAGTCCAATATTTTTCTTCTTTTTTGAAGTAGATTTCAAGAGACCGTTGCTGATCATTTCCTGACGAATTTCTTCTATTTCATTTTTTGCAGCAGCAGTAAGCAAAGAAGCGTCCAGACTGGCAAGATAATTGAGCGTTTCTTGTACAGATTTTATTTGCAGTCGTATTTCATTTTGGGCACGCTTATATTTATTGTAACGCTTATAGTAAAGCTGAGCATTTTCAATAGGAGATAAAATTGGAGAAAGAGCTATTGTAATTGGCTTTCCGTCATAAATATTTATAAGTTCTGCTTGCGACTGACCTTTTTTTAAATTGTAGATATTAGCCATGATTGTATCTGCTGATATTCGTTGTTGTTCAGCATCTTCAGCATACAAGAGATCTTTATTTAACGCTTGCAGTTTTCTTTGCAGTTTAGCAGTTTCATTGCTGACTGTTTTTTGCAGCTGCTCATGCTGCGGTAGTTGAATTGGTCTGAGACTTACAGCAAAATTAACAGCACTGTTGATATCTTTGAATTTTCGCACCTGTATATCTGCTTCTAAATTTTGTGGCGGCAGTGTAAGAATTGTTTTTACTTGATTTGTACGACTTAATAAAGCATATACAGGATGAAGTGTTGTTGTGTCGTTCAGTTGTTTTTGTAAATCTCCTATTACTTTGGCAAGTGACAAACAGGCAGAATTTTCCAGTCTTATTTCCTGCGGTAGGATATCTGCTGCTGTCAGCAGTTCTAGAGCAGTAGCTTTGCCTATACCTGTTGTGGAACTGATAAGAGATTTGCAAAAGTTTGCAGCAGGCAGAGCGTTGGCTTGCTGAACAATTTGAGCTGGAGAAGCGGTAAGAATATTCAGACCTGTCTGCGGAGGAGGTGCAACATATGCTTTGCCAGGCATAATAGTACGGTAGCTGTTCTGTGCTGTATTAATATGTTTCAGGCTGTCAATAATAATATCATCCTGAGTGAGAATGATGTTACTATTTTTTCCGGCAAGTTCAAAAATAAGTTTTTTAGTGATAATTTTACTTGACGCACCCAATAAATCAATTTCAAAAGTAATTATACGATCTAAATCACTTTGAAAAATCTTAGTAATGCGTCCATCCTCCAGATGCTTGCGAAGAAGCATACAGAAACTAGGTGGAGTATCAGGGTTTTCAGGAAGTTTTTCTGGAATATAAAGTGCAGGACTATTGTTGCTTAGATCACATATTAAAGCATTAGTGTCATGCATACGGCGTACTGACAATAAGAGTGCACGGGGATTGGGCATAAAAACTTTATATATCTTACTGCCTAAAAGTTCATGGTTTAATATGTCATTAATTAATTTTAAGGTTAAACCTTCGAGATTCATAGCAAACTCCTTTAGATGTATTGTTCATATTATACTCCAAAAATAAATGCAAGTATAGCATGACTAAGAAAAGCAAAAGATATCAAGAATATGATGAAAGATAAAGAAAAATGCTGAAATCATTATCGAAGTATGATATAATAAATTTTCAAGATAAGATGCAGTAAAAAACTTATCTTTTAAATTTAAGAAAAAGCATCACCAATGATGGTGAAGATGAGGAGGAAGTCCGTGTTAAAGAGTATGACCGGTTTTGGCCGCGGAAATTATGAAGATGCAGATTTTTCTATTGCTGTGGAAATGAAAACCGTTAACCATCGTTATAATGAAGTTGCCATTCGTTTGCCGCGTTTTTTAAATCCGTTGGAAGATAGAATACGTAAAATGATTTTGAAAACAATTAGTCGTGGACGAATTGATGTCTTTATTACAGCTGATTATACTGTCAGCGGAAATTGTACGCTTAAAGTTGATAAAAATCTTGCTGCAGCTTATCATAAAGCACTGCATGATGTTGGTGAGGCTATCAATGCTGATGCAGCAGGAATTAATGCTGCTGCTGAAATTTTATATTTATCTAAATGTCCAGACGTTATTAATATTAAAGAGGGGATATTTGACGAAGAAAGTGTTTGGCCGAAGGTAGAGCTGGCTGTAAAGCAGGCTTTAGATAATTTGGTTGATATGCGCAAAACTGAAGGCGGCAATATTTATGGTGATTTCATATATCGGGCAGACCTTATTGCAGAAAAACTGGCTGTAATTGAAGAACGTTCACCGATGGTTGTTGAAGAATATCAGCATAAATTGCAGGAACGTTTGACTAATCTCTTAGATGATCCAAGAATTACTGTAGAACCTGAACGTTTATTGCAGGAGGTTGCAATTTTTGCTGACCGTACAAGCATTACAGAAGAAATTGTTCGCTTGAAAAGTCATATTAAACAATTTAAAACCATTATTGTATCAGATCAGCCTGTAGGTCGTAAGTTAGATTTTCTGATTCAAGAGTTTAATCGTGAGGCTAATACAATTGCTTCGAAGGCTAATGACTATACTTTGGCTCAGACTGTTGTTGATATTAAAGCGGAAATAGAAAAAATTCGCGAACAGATTCAGAATATTGAATAAATTAGGAGAGCATTATGGATATTAAGCTAGTAAATATCGGTTTTGGTAATATTGTAGCGGCTAACCGCATTATTTCTATTATCAGTCCGGAGTCTGCGCCTATTAAGCGTATTATTCAGGAGGCTCGTGAAAAAGGAATGTTAGTAGATGCAACTTATGGTCGTAGAACACGTGCTGTAGTTGTTATGGACAGCAGCCATATAATTTTATCTGCTGTACAGCCGGAAACAGTAGCAAACAGATTAGTTGCTCAAACTGCTGATTCTGAAGATGAGGAGTAATATTATGAATAATAAGGAAAATGTTACTCCAAAAGGCGTTCTGTTAGTTGTTTCTGGTCCGTCGGGAGCAGGGAAGGGAACTATTTGTCAGCTTGTGCGTGACAGCTTACCAGAGCTTGGTTATTCTGTTTCAGTTACTACACGTCCGCAGAGAACAGGTGAAGTTGATGGGAAAAATTATTTTTTTAAGTCTATACCTGAAGTTAAGCAGATGATTGATAATGACGAGCTGTTGGAATATGCTGAGGTATATGGAAATTATTATGGTACTCCGCGTAAATATGTAGAAAACTTATTGAACTGTGGACGAGATGTGCTTTTGGAAATTGATATTCAGGGAGCACTGCAAATAAAAAAACGTTTTCCTGAAGCAGTTTTTGTTTTTATTGTTCCGCCATCTTTAGATGAACTTTCTGCCCGTATTTACAAACGAGGAACAGACAGTGAAGATGTTATTAAACGTCGTATGGCCTCTGCTGCTGGTGAACTGACATATGCTGCGGAATATGACTATATTATTGTCAATGATATTGCTCAGAAAGCTGCACAGAAAGTGTTGACTATCATGGAAGCAGAGCGTTATCGTGTTGTGAGAACGTATTTTATTGTTGATAAAATTTGTAAAACTAAGAATTGATTTATATCTGCTCTAAAAAAGAGTAATAGGTTAATAAAAAGGAGTGATAAGAAATGTCTATGGTAGATCCGTCCATTGATTATTTAGCTGAAAAGGTTGATAGTAAATATACTTTAGTAATTTTAGCAGCAAAACGAGCACGTGAGTTGACTGTTCCTGGTGTAAACTCTCCGGAAAAAGAGGTAAGTACAGCACTTAAAGAGATTGCTGGTGAAAAAATTACTTATGAGCGTACAAAAAACGTATAGCAGCGGGAGGACAAGGCCTTGTTAAAGGGTAAAAAAATAGTTCTTGGTGTAACTGGCGGTATTGCTGTTTATAAGGCTGTAGATTTAGTTAGTCGTTTGCGTAAGCAGGGCTGTGAAGTTCGTGTAGTTATGACGGAACATGCACAGCAGTTTGTTACACCGCTGACATTTAAAGAGATTAGTGGTAACGCTGTGGCTACAAGTATGTGGAGCAGTAATCAGGAATTTAATGTAGAACATATTTCTTTGGCTAACTGGGCAGATGTATTTTTGGTTGCACCTGCTACTGCAAATATTTTGGCAAAGATGGTTTATGGAATTGCTGACGATTTACTGAGTACTACGCTTTTGGCAGCACAAGCACCGATTGTTGTTTGTCCTGCTATGAATACAGGAATGTATTTGAATCAGGCAACTCAGGAAAATATTCAGAAACTTAAGCAGAGAGGTGTAACGGTTATGTCGCCTGCTGATGGTCATTTAGCTTGCGGTACCAGTGGACCTGGACGCTTGCCTGAGCCGCAGCAGATAATTGATTTTTTAAATGCCTTTTTCGCTGTACGAGAAGGGGATTTACGCGGTTTGAAAGTATTGGTAACTGCTGCTGGTACACGTGAACCTATAGATCCAGTACGTTTTGTAGGTAATCGTTCCAGTGGTAAAATGGGTTATGCAGTTGCTAAAATGGCAGCAGAACGCGGTGCAGAGGTTTTGCTTATCAGTGGACCGTCTGCTTTGGATATACCTGCTAATGTAAAGGCTGTTAAGGTGGAAACAACTCAAGAGATGTTGAATGCCTGCCTCGATGCTTATGATGATGTAGATATAGTTATTAAGGCAGCAGCTGTTGCTGATTATCGTCCGCATGATGTAGCAGATCAAAAAATTAAGAAAAAAACAGATGATGCTTTGACTATTGTAATGGATAAAAATCCTGATATTCTCAAAACTTTAGGAACAAAGAAAACACATCAAGTGCTTGTAGGATTTGCTGCTGAAACACAAAATCTGTTAGCTAATGCTAAAGAAAAAGTCGTAAAAAAGAATTTAGATATGATTGTTGCTAACGATGTTACTGCAGTAGGTGCTGGTTTTAATGCTGATACCAATATTGTAAAATTTCTTTTTGCGGATGGGGCAGTAAGGGAGTTGGCGCAGATGCCTAAAATTGATGTTGCCAATATTATCCTTGATGAAGCTTTGCGCATAAAAAAAGAAAGAGTATAAGCTGTCAAGATATTTTATTGCAGTATTAAGTGTTAATAAATATATTGACATAACTTGTGAATTTCTAGTGAACCTACTTGAATTTGCAATTATTTTGCTATATAATATAAAACGTAACAAATTTAACAATTTTAATTACTCATCAAGAGCGATGGAGGGAATGGCCCTGTGAAGTCGCAGCAACCATTGCAGAGTGATATCTGTAAAACGGTGCTAAGTCCTGCAGAGAATTTCTGCAAGATGAGAATGCTTTTAAATATTTAAGGCGTTCTCAAGATGAGAATGCCTTTTTTGTACTATGATTTTATTTAATTTTATGCTGAAAGGAGCTTACTAAATGAGAAAATTATTTACTTCTGAATCTGTTACCGAAGGACATCCAGATAAAATTGCTGATCAAATTTCTGATGCAGTTCTTGATGCTATTTTGGCACAGGATCCAAAAGGACGTGTTGCCTGTGAAACTATAGTTACTACCGGTCAAGTACATATATTTGGAGAAATATCAACTGACTGCTATGTAGATATTCCGCATATTGCTCGTGAGACTATTACTAATATTGGTTATGACCGTGCTAAATATGGCTTTGATGGAAGTACCTGCGGTGTACTTATTTCTATTGATGAGCAGTCTGCAGATATTGCAATGGGCGTAGATAAGGCTTTGGAAGCTAAAGAAGGTGTAGCTGCTGAGGAAGAAACAGGTGCGGGCGATCAAGGTATGATGTTTGGATATGCTACAAATGAAACTGAAAGTTATATGCCAATGCCTGCATATTTAGCTAATAAATTAGCGTTGCAACTGACAAAGGTACGTAAAGAAGGAATACTTCCATACCTGCGTCCAGACGGAAAAACTCAGGTTACAGTGGAATATGATGATGGTAATCCAGTACGTGTAGATGCTATTGTTATTTCTTCTCAGCATGCTCCGGAAATTACTAATGAACAGATTCATAATGACATTATTGAAAAGGTTATTAAGCCGATTGTGCCTGCTGCTATGTTGGATGCGGATACTAAATATTATATTAATCCAACTGGACGTTTTGTAATCGGTGGACCGCAGGGAGATGCAGGTCTTACAGGCCGTAAAATTATAGTTGATACTTATGGCGGTATGGCACGTCATGGAGGCGGGGCTTTCAGCGGTAAAGATCCATCTAAGGTTGATCGCAGTGCTGCTTATGCTGCACGTCACGTTGCGAAAAATATTGTTGCTGCTGGGTTGGCGGATAAATGTGAGATTCAGCTTGCTTACGCTATTGGTGTAGCACAGCCTGTATCTGTGTTAGTAGAAACTTTTGGTACAGCAAAAATTTCTGAAGATAAGATTGCTGAACTTGTACGTAAAAATTTCTCATTGAGTCCTACTGGAATTATTCGTGAACTGGATTTACTGCGTCCTATTTATAAACAGACTGCTGCTTATGGACATTTTGGACGTACTGATATTGATCTTCCTTGGGAACATACGGAAAAGGCTGCGATTTTGCGTGAGCAGTCTGGCTTGAACGATTAAAATA
>CAZQQK010000009.1:0-25733 GCA_964595445.1 uncultured Phascolarctobacterium sp. | reverse complement strand
GTTATAACCAAAAGCACCATCTTTAGTAAATTTTATTGTGTTTACAGCACCAATCGCTTTAGCTTCCGAAGCTATACTATCTAAAAAAGGCATTACCTTAACCTTATACGGAATTGTGACATTACAGCCTGTGTATTGCTTGCGCAGACGATGAATTTGCTCGGTAAGTTGCTCTTGAGCAGTTTCTATAAGTTTATATTCACCCTCTAAGCCAACGTTTTTAAAAAACAGTTCATGAATCAGCGGAGATAAGCTATGTCCAAGCTTGCCGCCTAAAAGTCCATAGTATTTCATTTGCTAATCCTTTCGCTCATAAGCACAATAATTGCCTAAAATTTTGCAATAAGTACTTTTTTCTTTAATTTCTTCTAATACATCATCAACCAAGGGATCTGCAAGATTTCCAGTAACATCTATATAAAAAAAGTACTCCCAGGTTTTTCCGATTATCGGACGCGATTCCAAATTAAGCATATTCAGTCCCATGTGATAAAAGCTTGCTAACATCTTATATAAAGACCCTGTTTCATGCTTAACTGCTACAATCAAGGTAATTTTATTGGCATTAGGAATAATCTCTGCCTTTTTGGCAATAACCACAAAACGTGTATAGTTATTGCTGTTGCTGTTTATAGCTGGAGTTATAATCTTGAGATTGTATAACTCTGCCGCCTGCTTGCCAGCCACAGCACCAAGCGTAATATCCTGTTTTTGAGCAACCTCCTCTGCACTTTTAGATGTGCTGAAATATGGTACCTGCTTCATTTCAGGATAATCATGGAAAAAATCCTTACATTGTTTCAAACCCTGCGGATGTGAGTAAACTGTTTTTATAGTCTGCAAGGTAGCTCCCTCACAGCCTAATAAATTTTGCTCTATTTTTACACATTGCTCACCAACAATACTGCAATCATACTGACGCAGCAAGTCATAAACTTCTGTAATACCTCCAGTTGAAGAATTTTCAATTGGTAATACAGCATAATCCATTGTACCTTTAGAAATGCTGCTGATAACTTCTTCAAATGTATTAAAATGATGACGATTGTACTTTCTTCCCTGAAAATATTCCTGTAATGCCTGATGTGTAAATGAACCAGCAGGCCCAAAGCAGGCAATCTCATAAACTCTGCTGTTTTTTTCTGCAAGAGCTGTTTCTTCTAAAACGCAGGCTTGATCAATTATGCCACGCATAATATTTTTTACTGCAACAGAATAATCTTTATTCTTCAAAAAACCTGCTACTTTAGCAATAACCTTTTCTTCACGATTTTTATCTTTTACCGGCAGCCCTTTAGCTTTTTTATAGGCTGCAACCTGCATAACCAGCTGCAAACGATTTTCCAGTACCTCTGCCAGCTGCTTATCAATCTTATCTATTTCTTTACGAATAGTTTCCAAATCAAGATCCTGCATTTTATTTCTCCCATTTTCTTGCTTCCAAGATTAAATCCCAAAGAGTCCAAGCTATTACAGCTTCAATAACCGGCACTGCTCTCTGAACAATGCAGGGATCGTGGCGTCCTGTTATCTTAAGCGTAGTATCACTATGCTCTTTCAAACTAATTGTATTCTGCTCACGTGCTATCGAAGGAGTAGGCTTAATTGCGGCTCTGATAAGCAATGGCATACCATTGCTGATACCGCCTGTAATGCCGCCATTATGATTGCTTAAACATTTTATTTTATCATCTTCATAATGCATAGCATCATTAGCTTCTGCACCAGTAAGTGCAGCAATATCAAAGCCATCACCAAATTCCACAGCTTTAACTGCTGGTACTGAAAATAACGCATGACTCAAACGACTTTCCATGGAATCGAAATAAGGCGCACCTATACCGGCAGGCACATGAAGTACCATTGCTTCAATTATACCGCCAACACTATTAAGCTTTTCCTTAGCTGCCAAAATACGCTGCTGCATAACTTCACCAACAGCATCATCCATAACAGCAAAGCTTTTCTTCTGCAAAGATGACAATAGTTCATCTGCTTCACCAAGCGGATTAAAACGTTTTTCTGCTATATCATTAATTTGCAGAATATGAGCTCCTATAATAATTCCCTGCTGTGCCAGTGCCTGTTTAGCTACTGCGCCGGCAAAAACCAAGGGAGCTGTCAAACGTCCAGAAAAATGTCCGCCGCCGCGATAATCATTAAAGCCCTGATAACGCACATGACCTGCATAATCTGCGTGACCTGGACGCATTTTATCAGCAAGTACGCTATAATCTTTAGAATGTTGATCAGAATTAACTATACGTGCACATAAAGGTGTTCCCGTAGTAAAACCATTAAAAAATCCACTTTGGATTTCTACGCTGTCACTTTCCTTGCGTGGCGTACTCAGGGCATTTTGTCCTGGTGCACGTCTTGCCATTTCACAGGCTATCTGTTCTTCATCAAGCGGCAGTCCAGGAGGCAAGCCATCAAGAACCACACCGATAGCTTTACCATGAGATTCACCATAAATTGCCATTTTTATATTCATGCCAAAGATTCCGCTCATGCCAGTACCTCTATCTTTCCGCCTAATGTTTGATAATCTTTCCAAAATTCCGGATAAGACTTGCTGACACTGTCTGCACCACTGATTATGATAGGTTGCTTACAGCTCTGTGCCGCAATAGCTAAACTCATAGCTATACGGTGGTCATTCCAAGCATCTACTTCAACGCCGCCTGTTAATCCTTCGGGTTTGCCAATAATTGTCAGTCCTTCTGGTTCTTCAATAATCTGTGCACCAAGCTTATTTAATTCACTTGTAACAGCCGCTAATCTGTCACATTCCTTAATTCGCAAACGACCTGCATTAACAACTTTTGTAATGCCGTTGCTGACAGCAGCTAATACTGTAAGCACCGGAATAATATCAGGACAATCAGCAGCATCAATAAGTGCAGCCTTTGTAGATGCAGCACTCACCGTAACGCTGTCATTCGTTGTACTAATCCGCGCCCCCATTTGCTTCATAATTTCTACAACAGCCTTGTCACCTTGTAACGAAGCATTATCTATACCAGAAGCTATAACAAGCTCACCTAAACTTCCGCCAACAGTCCAAAAAGCAGCCTGAGACCAATCGCCTTCTACCATACTGTTTTGTGCCTGATAACGCTGACTTCCTGGTATAAAATAAGTTTCGTGTTTTCCATCTTTATTATCTACTTTTATACCATACTTATGCAGACAGCTCAATGTCATGTTTACATAAGATGCTGATTCCAATGGAGAAGTAATGTTAATTTCCGAATCTCCTGCAAGCAAAGGTAAAATAAACAGCAAGCCGCTGACATATTGGCTGCTGACATTTCCAGGCAAATCGTATCTGCCCGCCTGCAAGCAGCCATTTACTGTTAGCGGCAGTCTGCCATTATCATTAAAATACTGCACGCCCTGCTTATCAAAAATATCATAATAAGCCTGCAAGGGACGCGAAACCAATTTGCCATGTCCCAAAAAAGTCAAAGGGCAGCCTAAACTAGCACCTAACGGCACCAAAAAACGCAGTGTTGAGCCTGATTCCCCACAGTCAGCCTGAGCCGCTGCTGCCGATAAATTTCCTGTTCCACTGATTTGCAGTGCACGTCTGTCATTAAGCATACTAGGCACTTCATCAATTGAAATATTCATAGCCTTTAATACACGTATTGTTGCTTCAATATCTTTAGACATACTAATATTATCAACAATACTTGTACCAGCTGCAAGTCCGGCACAGATAATTTCTCTATGACCCATACTTTTTGATGATGGTACCTGCACTGTACCACGCAATTTTGTTGGAAAGATTCTTAACTTCTCCATATCTTCCTCATCCTAAATATTCCGGCATATCCTGCCAATCAATTTTTTTCAATACACCATAACCAATATTTTCTAAAACAATCAGCGTAATCCTGCTGCCGTTTTTCTTTTTATCATGTGCCATAGTATTCAGGAGCTGTGCTTTATCTACACCAGCTTCTAACGGCAAGCCATACTTTTCTAATACATATTTAATTCGTTCAGCAGTACCTTCAGCTGTAATACCCATAGATTCAGTACGCTGAGTAAGCTGATACATTCCTATCGCAACACCCTCTCCATGTGTAAAACAGCTGTAACCAAAATGCTGTTCAACTGCATGGCCCAAAGTATGCCCAAAGTTCAGCAGCATCCGCAAACCTGTATCAAACTCATCCTGCTCAACAATGCGAGCTTTAATCGCACAGCAGGCAGCAACTACACTGCCTATGTCCTCCAGCAAGGCATTATCATCAGCATAACCAGCAATTTTTTCAAAAAGTGACGCATCTTTTATGCAGCCATATTTTATTGCTTCAGCCAAGCCATCATGCAAAAAGCGTGTTGGCAAGGTTCTTAGAAGATTTGTATCAATAAAAACAGCTTTAGGCTGATAAAATGCTCCTGCAAGATTTTTTCCAGCCTGCAAATCTACTGCTACCTTACCGCCTACACTGCTGTCAATTTGTGCTAAAAGTGATGTTGGTATCTGCACAAATGCCACTCCGCGCATAAAGCTGGCAGCAGCAAAACCACCTAAATCCCCGACAACACCGCCTCCTAATGTCAAGACAACATCTGTACGTGTCATTCCTGCACTTGCCAGCTGTTCTAAAACCTCACTTAGCACCTGCATATTTTTACTCTGCTCACCAGCAGCAATAATAATCTGCACAACAGCAAAGCCAGCTGTTTCTAAACTATTCTGCAATATTTTTGCATACAATGGGGCAACATTAGAATCACTGATAATTGCTGCTTTACGTGCATTTGGCAGCAAAGCGGCAACTTTAGCACCGACCTGCGGCAGCAGACCGGCAGCAATCTCAATATCATAGGCATTCTCACCTAAATCAACATGGATTTTCTGCATTAGAAAAGCTCCCTTCTGCGAATACCCGCTGTTCGCATCAACGCTTTTAATTGTTCGCTGTCTCCAGCACGCAGCGCATCACGCCACAAAAGCAACTGCTGCATATATTTATCAATCTCATCCGCAACTTTTTCTCTGTTAGCTAAGAATAAACTGCTCCATAGTTCTGGATTAATGTCAGCAACCCTAGTGCCATCACGAAAGCTGCCAGCAACAAAATATTTTGTCTTGTCATTAAAAGAAATACTGTCCATAAGAGCAACTGCTGTAATATGGGGCAGATTACTGGTATAAGCAATAGTTGCATCATGTTCCGACGGAGTTACCTGCACAGTATGTCTGCAACCCAAAGCCAAAGCAAACTGTTCTAACCATTTTACAGCACTTTCGCTATTATCTGCCTCCGGAACAATAATATAATTAGCATTCTGAAAAATATGTGCATCACTCATGCCCAAACCGCTTCCCTGACGACCAGCCATAGGATGACCGGAAATAAATTCCATCTGCGGTGGTAATAACGCCTGCACTTTACTAATCATATCATTTTTTATACCTGAAACATCAGTCAAAAGCACATCTGGCTTAAAATAGTGAACATTATCACGTACAAACCCTACTATGGCTTCAGGATAAATGGCACAAATTATAACATCTGCTTCCTGCAAAGTAACTCCAGAATTTTTCATTCCTTCATCTATAATTCCTTGTTTCAGTGCTTCATTCAGCGTTGTTTCACTGCATTCTACACCTATTATTTTCTTAACCTGCAACTTACGTAAAGCCTTAGCATAAGAGCCGCCAATCAACCCCAAGCCAATAATAGCAAAAGTCAATTCATGCCACTTAGTATGTCTGTTCTCCTTATTAAATCCCGATGCCAAAAAACTCACTCCCTAATCTGCCAGACAGTTTTTCTGCCTTCTACCATCCTACAAAACTGTATATTATTATAACATATTCTCACAATTCTCTGCCAATAATCTTAGCAATACCACGTAATTCCTGCATTAATTGTGCAAAACGTTCAGGGCGTAAAGACTGTGCTCCATCACATAAGGCTGCTTCCGGATTATTATGAACCTCTATCAGCAATCCGTCTGCTCCTACCGCAACTGCCGCTTTTGCCAGCGGCTCTACCATCCACCACATTCCTGCCGCATGGCTTGGGTCTACTATCACCGGCAGATGACTTAATTTCTTTACTGCTGGTATTGCACTCACATCCAGCGTATTTCTTGTATATGTTTCAAAAGTTCTTATTCCTCTTTCACACAAAATTACTTTCTCGTTTCCCTCTGACATGATATACTCTGCTGCCATCAGCCATTCTTCTATCGTTGCTGCTAACCCTCTTTTCAGCAAAATGGGTTTGTTTGTCTTTCCCAATTCTTTCAGCAGCTCAAAGTTCTGCATATTTCGAGCTCCCACCTGTATCAAATCTACATCTTCTACAAACTTCTCTATCATGTATGGTGACATTATTTCTGTTACTATCGGCAGTCCTGTTTCTTTTCTGGCATTTTTTAAATATTCCAAGCCCACTTCTTTCAATCCCTGAAATGAATACGGCGAGGTTCTCGGTTTAAATGCTCCTCCCCTCATCAGTGCTGCTCCGCCTAATTTTACAGATTTTGCTATCTCCGTCACCTGCTCCTGTGTTTCCACTGAACACGGCCCTGCTATAACCTGTAACTTTTTGCCTCCTATTGCTACACCGCCTACATCAATAACACTGTCCTCCGGATGAAACAAGCGATTCGCTCTCTTGAACGGCTCCTGCACACGCATTACCTTTTCAACGCCATCATTTACACGCAAAAGATTAATATCTAAGCTGCTGGTATCACCAACAACACCAAACAAAGAAGCATTTACACCTTCACTTGCATGAATTTTATAACCTTGGTTTTCTAACTGCACTTTCAGTTTTGCTTTTTCCTCAATAGATGCGTTTGGTTTAAATACAATAATCATAATTAATTCTCTCCTTTTCTACAATACTTCAATTCTACATAAGAAAGATATGACTAATATTAATAAATTTCTCTAAACTACAATTCTGCTAAATTTTAACTAAGCTAATAAATCCTGTTCAAATATTACATATCTCTGCCAACAATACGTGCAATCCCTTTCAGTTCCCCCATCAGTCTTGCAAAACGTTCAGGGCGTAAAGACTGTGCTCCATCACATAAGGCTGCTTCCGGATTATTATGAACCTCTATCAGCAATCCGTCTGCTCCTACCGCAACTGCCGCTTTTGCCAGCGGCTCTACCATCCACCACATTCCTGCCGCATGGCTTGGGTCTACTATCACCGGCAGATGACTTAATTTCTTTACTGCTGGTATTGCACTCACATCCAGCGTATTTCTTGTATATGTTTCAAAAGTTCTTATTCCTCTTTCACACAAAATTACTTTCTCGTTTCCCTCTGACATGATATACTCTGCTGCCATCAGCCATTCTTCTATCGTTGCTGCTAACCCTCTTTTCAGCAAAATGGGTTTGTTTGTCTTTCCCAATTCTTTCAGCAGCTCAAAGTTCTGCATATTTCGAGCTCCCACCTGTATCAAATCTACATCTTCTACAAACTTCTCTATCATGTATGGTGACATTATTTCTGTTACTATCGGCAGTCCTGTTTCTTTTCTGGCATTTTTTAAATATTCCAAGCCCACTTCTTTCAATCCCTGAAATGAATACGGCGAGGTTCTCGGTTTAAATGCTCCTCCCCTCATCAGTGCTGCTCCGCCTAATTTTACAGATTTTGCTATCTCCGTCACCTGCTCCTGTGTTTCCACTGAACACGGCCCTGCTATAACCTGTAACTTTTTGCCTCCTATTGCTACACCGCCTACATCAATAACACTGTCCTCCGGATGAAACAAGCGATTCGCTCTCTTGAACGGCTCCTGCACACGCATTACCTTTTCAACAGCATCATCTATACGTAAGGTATTAATATCCAAGCTGCTGGTATCACCTATAATACCAAAAATTGTCATATTTAAACCATTAATTTCATTAATCTGAAAGCCTTTACTTTCAAGTGCAGCTCTCATTTTTGCTTTGTTTTCTGCCGGTGCACCCGGCTTAAATACTATAACCATACCTTACTTCTCCTTTTTCAGCAGTTTTAAGATTTATTTTTCTTAGCTTATTATATAAAAAAGCAGGCTCCGTAATGAGCCTGCTTAAAAAGCATTACTTAAATTAATTTACTAGATATTATAATACTATCTATGGCTTCTATTACGAATATTTCTGCTGTTTGATTTTTTCCATGCTAAAGAACCGGTGCTAAAGTAATAGCTAAAGACCGGTGCATAATAAAAACCATATGCAATTGCAGTATTCATAATTTTAGATTCCATTTTTTCACCTGCATAAAATACTTCAGTTTTAATTAACGACTGACGATATTCTACTCCTAGAAAAAGCTATCGTCAAGTCAAAACCAAAAATTTACTTTTGGATAAATTTTTCGTCAGAAAAATGTAAAGTAGATTACAAAGCTAAGAAAATAGCCATATATTGAAAAAGATACTTATTTTTCATCCTTTTCAGCATTTTTATTAAGATATGTCCAGCCGTTTTCCTGGCGAATTTTGCCCTCTTTCATCAAATGTCCCAAAGCACGTTTAAACGCCGCTTTGCTGATTCCAAATTTTTGTTTAATAATCTCCAACGGAGTAGAATCACAATAAGGCATACTGCCGTTGCGTTTCACTAAGAAACTATAAATATCTTCCGCATCTGCAATCAAAGCATTTTCTTTTTGCAAACGCATAGAAACATTAATACGCCCATCTTCACGTATATAAGTTACACGGCAGGTAATTTCCTGTCCAAAATCCAAACGTCCGCCTGGTACCTCACTGCGATGCAAAAATGCAATAAATCTTTGATTAGTAAAAATAAAAAATCCTTCGGGAAGAATATTATATATTGTTCCAGTTATTTTATCACCAATACGCAGTCCCTCTGCTGGTTTAGATGCTTTCAGCATATCTTCTTCCACACGCATTGTAACAGCAGGACGTCCGCTTTTATCTCGATAAAGCTTTACCCAAACCAACTGCCCTTCATTTACGTGACCGCGCATTTGGCTGTATGGAAGAAAAACACCACGTTCTGCACCAATATCAACAAAGCCGCCGTCACGGGTAACGCTGAGCACACGTACATAACCAAGCTGTCCTTCACGCATTTTAGGCAATTTCATGCTGGCTGTAAGACGTTTATTAGGGTCTAAATATAAATAAACCTTGACAGTATCGCCAACCTTAACTTCATCAGTCTGCTGCAATTTATGGAGCAGAATATCATCAGAGGTATTGCCTGTTCCTGCATCTAAAAACGCACCTGCTTCACTGACGCGAGCTACATTCAAGCTTACTACATCACCAGGACGATATTTTGTATTATTTACTGCGGTATTTTGTTTATTTCGAGTAAATTGTTTATGCTCAATCATCGATGTTCTCCACAAATTCCTCTGACGGAGCATCTGCCCAAAGCTGCTCCAAATTATAAAAATCACGATCTTCTTCTAAAAAGATATGTGCCACAACATCACCATAATCAAGTAAAATCCATCTTGCCTCAGCATAACCTTCTTTATGATTAGGGAAAACAGCTGCCTCACCAAGTTTATCTTCAATGTTATCTGCAATAGTCTTTACCAAATTAGTATTGCCGGCACTGCAAATAACATAATAATCCGTTACAGGAGAAATCCCCTCCATATTCAGCAGTAAAATGTCCTTAGCTTTTTTATCATTAGCTGCCGCAGCAATTTTCATAGCAATTTCTTTAGTTTCCATTAAACATCCTCCTTAAATTCTTGTTCTTCTTTGTAATCAAAAGACATAGCTGCTTCTCTTTCTAATTCAGCTTTGTCTTTTGGCTGTAAATGCTCTTTGACTTCATCATTGTCATCTGCCTGTGTTGATTCCTCATCATCTTTTAAATATGGTATCCCTAATTCATCTAAAGATTTATCAACATCGCTCTTATCCGCATTCCAATAACTTACACCGCTGCTGTCATCAAATTTCCCATATAACATACAGCTGCGTATTTTATCCTCACCAAACAGCTTAAAACTATTAGCCGCTTTCAGCATAGTTAAAGTATTGAGATCTGTTTTTACATACTTATCCAGTGTTGCCAAAAAGTTACTTACTTTTGTCACGTTTTGAACCGAAAACATCTGCTCAGCAGCTGCTTTTAAAAACTTTTGCTGGCGTTGTACACGACCTATATCCCCTAACTCATCTTTGCGAAAGCGAACATATTTACCAGCAGTTTCTCCATCCATATGTTGATAACCATGTTTAATATCAATAACAAGATCAGCATAAGGGTCTTCATAATACATATCTTTTTCTACGTAAATATCTACGCCGCCTATAAGATCAACTAAATCAATGAACCCCTGCCAGTTAGCCAAAGCATAGTAATGAATAGGTACACGCAGCAAATTAGCAACGGTCTGCTTTGCCATAACAACACCGCCATAAGCAAAAGCTGCATTAATCTTATCAGGATCTTTATGCCCAGGCAGTACAACCTTAGTATCACGAGGAATAGAAAGTACAGCTACCTGATTATTTTCCGGCTCAATACTTAATAAAATCATTGCATCAGTACGTTTAGGCTCTGTTTCTGCTGCTTCACTGTCCCCATCATCAATTCCCAAAAGCAAAATATTTATACGCTCGTTCAATTTCTGATCATTGCGTATCTTATCATCAGCAGCAGCTATTACATTTAGCTGAGGCGGATTAATAAATTTATCATAAACCCAAACACTGCCCCAAAAAATTCCCGTCACCATAACACCAATAAGAGCAAGGAAAGTCAGCAGTCTGCCCCATCTTATTTTACGGCGTGTCCGCTGATGATGCAACGGCTGTTCCTTATTGTTTTCTTCCATCTAGATACTTCCCACCTAATCTTTCTTCTTTTTCTTTGCAAGCATAAGTTCATTATACCCGGCAATACAATTAGGATGAATTAATAAGTTCTCGTCCAAAAGATAACGCATAGTATTACTGTAAGCCATAAGCATAGCTCTATCGAGATCCTTTTGAGCCAAATTGCGTAATTCTCCAATACCAGGGAAATCCCTGTCAGGTTCAAGCATATCTGCTAAAAAAACAACCTTTGCTGTAATTGTCATTCCAGCAGCTCCAGTTGTATGCAGCAAAATCGCTTCCAAAATCTCAGCATCATCAACACCGTATTTTACACGTGCATAATAAACGCCTAACTTAGCATGCAGCAAAATGGGCTGGCTGCGTTCAATATCATCTACAGCAATTCCCAAGGCAAGTGCCTTAGTCACACTTTCCCTACTTGGAATCTCACGTCCGCAATCATGGAGCAGAGCAGCTACAGATATTTTCTCAGCAGATAATCCATGTACATCAGCCAACTTTAAGGCAGTTTTATAAACATTCACTGAATGTTTATAACGCTTTTCCGGCAAAGAACTTTGTAATAACTGCTTCATTTCTATAATAGACAGCATCTTTAAACATTCTCCTGTTTTCTATATAAGCCATGATTTTTTATATACAATTCAACGGTTTCCGGCAGCAAGCCTGCTAAACTTTCACCCTGACGGATTCGTGTTCTTATATCGGTAGAGGAAATATCATATTCCGGTGTATGCAGCAATACTATCTTATTAGCTGCTGCCGAACCAAGATTATGCACTACCTGTTCCATCACGCCATCATATCCAGGACGTCCGGCAACTACAAAGGTTGCCAAATCCAACATCTCTTCAATAGAATTCCAAGTATGAAGCTGCACTACTGAATCAGCACCAATGATAAAATACAGTTTCTTCTGCGGATACAGCTTATGCAGCTCTCTCAAAGTATCTCTAGTATAGGATACACCGCTGCGTTTCAGCTCCATATCTGATACATAAAAATGCTTATATGGCTCAACTGCCAGCTCCGTCATAGCATAACGCTGCTGTGCTGGAGCATAATCCTGTCCCACCTTATGCGGCGGCACAAAAGCCGGAATAAAAATAACCTTCTCCAATGCCAGTGCTTTATAAACGATTTCCGCAATATGCAAATGACCGATATGAATAGGATCAAATGTACCTCCTAAAATACCAAGACCTTTACCAGTCACAACAATCCTCCTCGGCAAACACTTTTCTATTATTAATTATATCAATCAGTCAGCATTTTCACAACCTTCTGAAGCAGAATAATTATCACCAAGAGTAATAAAATCATCTTTAGTCTATCTTTAAAATCAAAAACAGTTTTAGGCCTCCTCAGATATTCCAAGAAGGCCTGTACATAATCGTGCAGTGTAGTATTGTAATCATCATTCTTCATATTCAAACCTCAGAAAATTATTCATACCTTAATGCATCGATTGGATCCAGTAAAGCTGCTTTACGTGCAGGGTAGATGCCAAAGAATAAACCTATGCCTACGGAAAAAACTACTGCAATAACAATTGCCCAAACAGAAATCACCGTATTCCAACCAGCCAGCTTACTAATTACAAAAGATGCACCCACTCCCAGCATAACTCCCAATGTTCCTCCAAAAACGCCTATAACCATAGCTTCTACAAGGAACTGCTGTAAAATATTATTATAAGTAGCGCCCAAAGCTTTACGTATACCTATTTCACGTGTACGCTCAGTAACCGATACCAGCATAATGTTCATAATACCTATGCCGCCCACTAATAAACTTATAGCAGCAATACAGCCAAGCAAAATCGTAATATTATTGGCTGTTTCCATCATTGTTTCCATAATTTGTGCCATATTACCTATACTGAAATCATCGGGTTCGCCGTCTTTAATTTTATGTCTGGTACGCAGTACCTGCTCCGTTTCAGCCTGTACATCATTGATAACATTCTCATTTTCAGCCTGTACCGTAATCCGCTGCACATTAGTAATACCCATCATACGGTTCTGAGCTGTTGTCAGCGGAATATAAACTATATCATCCTGATCCTGCCCCATGCCGCTTTGACCCTTACTTTTCAATACACCTATAATTTGAAAAGGTGCTTTGTTAATACGCATAATTTTTCCAATCGAATCTCCATCAGGGAAAAGGCTGTCTGCAACAGTCTTACCAATAACAGCAACTCTCCCGCGGCTGATTAAATCACGTTCACTAAGGCGTCTGCCTTCGTCAATTTCCAAACTGCGAATGTCAAAATTGCTTGGTGTTGTTCCTTCTACACTGCTTGTCCAGTTCTGGTTTCCTGCAACTAATTGATAACTTCTGCTTACACTGGCAGAAATATTAGCAATCCCATCTACCTGTTTTTCAATAGCCTGCATATCATCATACGTCAGCTTAACACCTTCACCAGCTGCCAAACGGGCACCAGTTGCAGTACGTCCGCCAGATGTAATAATCAGCAGATTGCTGCCTAGGCGAGAAATATTCTGCTTAACATTTTCTTTCATGCCAAAGCCTAAGCTGACCATAGCAATAACAGCACCAACACCGATAATAATTCCCAGCAACGTCAGAAAAGTACGCAGCTTGTTGCTTAGCATACCTTCAAAGGCCATTTTTATGCTTTCATTTAACACGCTGTTTCCCCTCTTTTCTCAATTAACCTGTCCATCACGCATTTGTCTTAACTCTTTAGCTGCATAATCACTGCTTCCCCTGCGTTCGTCACTTACAAGTTTTCCATCACGCATAACCAAAATCCGTTTGGTTTGTTCAGCAATATCAGGTTCATGCGTTACCATAACTACAGTTTTTCCACTTTCATTCATAGCCTTAAAAATATCCATTATTTCATAGCTTGATTTAGTATCCAAATTACCAGTTGGTTCATCAGCCATAATAATAGCAGGATTATTAATCAAAGCACGTGCAATAGCTACACGCTGACGCTGACCGCCGCTTAACTCCATAGGCTTATGATCAAGACGCAAGCCCAAACCTACTGCTTCTAAAGCTTTTTTTGCGCGCTCCATACGTTCTTCTTCATCAACGCCTGCATATACCAAAGGCAATGCAACATTATTCTGTGCAGTCAGCTTGGACAGTAAATTAAAATTTTGAAAAACAAAACCTATTTTAGCATTGCGTGTTCTTGCCAACTCATCGTCATCATAACCGGCAATCTCTTTACCATCAAGATAATATTCCCCTGAGGTCGGTCTATCCAAACAGCCAAGAATATTCATCATAGTAGATTTACCGCTGCCGGACGGCCCCATAATAGAAGTGAATTCGCCATATTCAACTTTCAAATTAACGTGATTCAATGCATGGACAATACTGTCACCCATGTGATAGGTTTTCATAATATCCCTTAATTCAATAACAGACATACTCATACCTCCTCATCACATATGCGGCGGCGGTCCCATTCTATTAGAACTTTGCTTACTTACAGCTTTTTTCACCAAAAGTTTGTCACCAACAGCTAAACCAGAAGCCGTTACCGATACATCACTGTCACCAGATAAACCAACAACAACATCTATATCACGTGTTTCTTTGCTCTTTTCATTATATACCTTAACATAACGGCGCTTACCTTCCGTATAAATACAATTTAAAGGTACAATCAGAACATCTTCTGCTTCATCAATAATAATTTCTGTTCTTGCTGTCATTGTAGGCAGCAGCTTGCCTTTAGCATCATCAACAGTCACATAAACTTTATAGTAAATAACATTGTTTTCAGTAGTAGCACTGCGGGAAATCAAGCGTACAGTCCCAGTAAATGTTTCATTAGGATAAGCATCAACCGTAAATTCTACCTTTTGTCCATTTTTTACCTGTCCGATATCAGATTCGTCAACCATAGCTTCTATTTCCATATTATCCAAAGTAGCCACTGACATAATAACCTGCGGTGTACTGATACCAGAGCTTATCGTCTGTCCGACAGGAGTAGGTTTACCGATAATATATCCAGAAATAGGAGTTGAAATAACGGTATCATTAACATCAGAAGCAGCTTTTTCATAATTACTTTTAGCCACTAAATAATCAGCCTCCACAGTATCAAAATCTGATTGGCTGACAGCTCCGCGATTAAGTAAGCTCAGGTAACGGTTATAATTCGCCTGCGCATTATTAAGCTTTGCCTGCATCTGAGCCAATGTAGCTTTCAGTGAAGTATCATCCAAACGAACTAAAATATCACCAGCATTAACATGCTCATTTTCTTTAACTAAAACTTCTACGATACGACCAGTAATTTTAGAGCTGATATCAACATTATCCTGTGCACTCAAAGCACCTGTTGCTGAAACAGTTTCTTTAAGACTTCCTTTTTTTACCTCGCCCATCCTTACCGTATTCGTACTGACCTGTGTACTTTGATAATATTTGTAACCACAATAACTGCCTGTCAATAATAATGCACACATAATAATGACGTATTTATTTTTTCTGATAAAACTCATCATTTTTCATCCCTCATCACTTACATTGATTTATCTTTTATTATAACCTCTACTCTTTTTAGGGTCAAAGCCAGTATACTCAAAAGTTGTGTTTTTTTTATGACATATCACAATAAGTTTGCTATATAAAATAAAAAAGAGTATGCCGTTTATCAGCATACTCCTAATTATACAATATTATACAAGCATTATAAAATCTTTGACAGGAAATTCTTAGTTCTTTCTTCCTTAGGATTGCCAAAAATTTCTGCCGGCGAACCTTGTTCAAGAATAACGCCGCCATCAACAAAGCAGACTCTGTCACCAACCTCACGAGCAAAACCCATCTCATGAGTTACAACAGCCATAGTCATGCCTTCGTTAGCCAGTTCTTTCATAACATCCAGAACTTCATTAACCATTTCCGGATCCAATGCACTGGTAGGTTCATCAAACAAAAGTGCCTTAGGCTTCATGCACAAAGCACGAGCAATTGCTACACGCTGCTGCTGACCGCCGCTCAACTGATCCGGATAAGCTTTTGCCTTATCCTCAAGTCCGACTTTTTTTAGATACAGCAAAGCTGTAGCCTCTGCTTCTTCTTTTTTCGTACCACGTACTTTCATCGGAGCCAACATAAGATTTTCTATAACATTCATATGCGGAAACAGATTAAAACGTTGGAAAACCATACCTACTTCCTTACGAATTTCGTTAATATTGGCTTCACCAGTCAAAGGAATACCATCAATAACAATGCTGCCGCTTGTAGGCTCTTCAAGATAGTTTATGCAGCGCAGCAGAGTACTTTTTCCGCTGCCGCTGGGGCCGATAATAACAACTACTTCTTTTTCAGCAATAGATAAATTGACACCTTTTAATACTTCCAATTCACCAAAGCTTTTTTTCAAATCCGTAATTTTAATCATTTCTTTGCTCATTTTGTTTCAAACCTCCGCTCCAGATATCCGGTAAATCTAGCTACAGCAAATGTCATAATTAAATAAATAATTGCTACAGCCATCCAAATTTCAAAAGAAGCATAAGTTCTGGCAATAATAAGCTGACCGCGGCGGGTCAACTCTTCAAAACCAATAACAGAAACAAGTGAAGAATCTTTCAGCATTGCAATAAATTCATTGCCCAAGGGAGGAATGATTCTCTTAAAAGCCTGCGGCATAATTATATACCGCATGGTTTGAGCCCAAGTCATACCTAAACTGCGTCCTGCCTCCATCTGTCCTTTATCAATAGACTGAATACCAGCACGGAAAATTTCTGCAATATACGCACCACTGTTAATAGAGCAGGCAGAAATAGCAGCAATATAAGGATCTACACGGCTTCCTGTAATACCGGGCAAAGCAAAATATACCAAGAAAATCTGAACCAAAAGCGGTGTACCGCGAATAAAATCAACATAGATATTGGCAAAATAACGCAATGGTTTAATGCTGCACAAACGTGCTATGCCAACCATACAGCCAATAAGCAAGCCTAACGCTACGCTCATCGCCGTAATTTCTACTGTAATGGCTGCGCCTGCCAAAAGCAGCGGAACCGACTTTGCTATTAAATCAAAATTCATCTTCTCCCAATCCCTTCAAGTTTATTGTTATAGTAACTTCAGACGGACGAGAATCAATCAGACGCACAAAAGAATTTTGCAGCTAATGCGTTATTCGTCAATCTGTTTATTTCTTTTCACCGAACCACTTAGTATAAAGCTTATCATATTCACCGTTCTTTTTCAATTCCATCAAAGCTTTATTTATCTCTGCAGGCAGTTTGCTGTCTTTTTTAGCAGCAATACCATAAGGTTCTGCTTCCATTTTTTCGCCGACAGTTTTTGCAAAGCTGCTTCCTGTCTGTGCTAAATAATACTCAATAACAGGCGCATCACCAATCACGGCATCTGCTGCACCATTTTTCAGTTCCAGAGCAGCTTCATCCTGAGTATTAAAAGCTTTTACTTTAGCACCTTCTACACTTCTGGATTTATTTTCACCAGTAGTACCAATCTGACAGGCAATAGCTTTTCCTTTTAAATCATCTAAAGATTTTATATTGCTGTCCTTGCGAACCATAATCATCAAACCGGAAGTATAATAAGAATCACTGAAATCTACAACTTTTTTACGTTCTTCGGTAATAGTCATGCCAGCTATGGCAACATCAATATTTCCAGCATTCAAAGCAGGAATCAAAGCATCAAAACCCATGCTTACCATTTCTACTTTATAACCCATCTGCTTGCCAAGAGCCTGAACCAACTCTACATCAAAGCCAGTCAGTTCTTCACTGCCTTCTTTAGGAAACTCAAATGGTGCAAAAGCGGGTTCTGTACCAGCACGCAGAATTTTTTCTCCACCATCAGCTTTTTTTTCATCACTGCCGCCGCAGCCTGCAACCAACATACTGCAAGCCATAATACCCATAACTAAAAACATTAATAATTTCTTCATTGATAAATCCCCCTCATTGTTTTTATACAAAAGAAACAGAGCACGACTGGTTCTTTTATACAGCCCATCGTGCTCCGCCATGAACCAATATTATTTCTTTACTTCACCAAACCAAGTTTTGTAAATCTTGTCATATTCGCCATTTTTCTTCAGCTCTGCTAAAGCTTTATTAATGTCATCAGCAAGCTTATCGTTGCCTTTTTTCACAGCCAAACCATATTGTTCTGCTTCCATAATATCGCCGACAGTCATCATATTCTTATTACCGCCTTGAGCAAGATAATAACCTACAACAGGACTGTCATTGATAATAGCATCAACGCCTTTGTTTTGAAGCTCCATAACAGCTTCATTGTTAGTATTAAAAGCAGTAACTTTAGCACCAGCAACATTTCTGGAAGCCTTTTCACCAGTAGTACCAATTTGGCAGGCAATACGTTTGCCTTCTAAATCTTTTATGCTCTTTACTTCATTGTTATCTTTATTAACCATAACAATTAAGCCGGAAGTATAATAAGGTTCAGAGAAAGTCACAGCTTGTTTACGTTCTTCGTTGATGCTCATACCAGCAGCAACCATATCAATATTTCCAGAATTTAAAGCAGGAATCAAAGCATCAAAGCCCATGCTGACAATTTCCACCTTATATCCCATTTGTTTGCCAATAGCACGTGCCAAATCCATATCAAAGCCATCATAAGTTTTGCTGCCCTCTTTTTGGAATTCAAAAGGTGCAAAAGTAGGCTCCGTACCAACGCGCAGCACTTTTTCGGATTCAGCAGCTTTTTTATCACCGCCGCCGCAGCCTGCAACCAACATAGATGCTGCTGCCAAAACAGCCATGATTAAAAATAAAATTTTCTTCATAGTCTACATACCCCTTTCAACATTGTAACGCTTTACAAAGATACATTAATTATATAACTTTTTTCGTTCAAGGTAAAGAATTTTTATAAAAAAACCAGTATAAAAATAAGGGAAAACACTTTTTTCCTGTGTCTTCCCTCTATCAGCAAAATGACAACTCAGCTGACCTGGTTTTCGCCCCCACACTCGCCTGCTGGAGGGTTCGCTCCTAAGCACCTTGCTCCCCACTACTACCCCTCTCGCCTAATAATCAAATAACGGCAGGTCTTACTTCTAAGCTGCACCGTGCTCACAGCCAATTTAGCTGCTTACGTGGATCGTTTTGCCTGCAACTGGCATCGACTTGCAACCACAGACCTGAGCTGCCCTATTTATTATACGCTCTAATAAGTTTTTTTTCAAGTAAGAGCTTCCGTGACCCTTTTATATTCCTGGGAAAAGTGTTATACTATCCTTACTTAATTGTACGGATAAAAGGATTTTGCAACTATGATTACTATACCGCAGTCTTTAGATTTTACAGATGCACGCATGACGAAAGAAATCTGTGAATTCTTTTTAAAAATGCTGGAAATAAAAAACAGAGAAATTTATCTGCATAGTCAGCAGGTAGCTAACTATGCTGTCAGCACTGCTGCCAATCTGGAACTGCCTGCCTCCGAGGTATCGCAAATAAAAACAGCAGCATTGCTGCATGATATAGGACAGTTATCAGTCCCTAATATAATTTTACTAAAACAGCCATTTTTATCAACAAGAGAAAAATCCATCTACAAGCGTCATTGTATATCCGGCGCCAGTATGCTGGAGAACATCCCAGGTTTTATTAACATCTGTGATATCATTCGCTGCCACCATGAAAAATGGGATGGAACGGGTTATCCCAAACGACTCAAGGGACAAAACATTCCCATAGGTGCACGTATTATCGCTGTTGCTAATTATTACGACCGCAATATCAATCCATGTACGCAGCATTGGCAGAAAACCCACGCAGATGCTATTATTGAATTGCAAAACAAATCCGGTCTTGATTTTGATCCAGCTATTGTAAAGGCTTTCATCGAGTCTATTCTTCCATTATCACAAAAAAGCTAGGAACTTATTACAGTATATTTTAAAGAAGGTATATTCTTATGATTTTTTGTGCAATGCTTATCTTAGGTATTTTATTAGGCTTTGCAGGTGCAGGCGGTGCAGGACTGACAATCACACTGCTCTCAGTAGGTTTCGGCGTATCCATCCACACCGCTTTAGGAGTTGCTTTAGCTGCTATGTCATTTACCATGCTTTCCGGAACAATCAGCCATTTTAGAGAAGGCGATGTGCTGATAAACCTGGGAATAACAACCGGTATTGCAGGTATGCTTGGTGCTTTTGCCGGAGCTTGTATTTCCAGCACAATCCCCAGTAATATTTTAAGTAAAATAACAGCACTTCTTCTGCTTTTATCCAGTATTCTTTTATACTTTATTCTTTTTCACAAAGATATGCTTGATGCTTTCGTAGCTAAACACGCTTCCAAAGCAGAAGGCTTAAATTTTTATGCTCACGCAGTCTGCATAGGTTTGCTGACTGGTTTTTTAAGCGGTGCTTTCGGTATTGGTGCTACAGCATTTATACAAATAAGCTTAATGCTATTTTTTGGTATATCGCTTTACCACGCTATTGGCACAACAATGCTGGTTATCCTTCCCATATCAATCTCCGGCGGGTTAGGATATCTCATCAATGGTCATCTTGATACAGCAATTTTTCTGCAAACACTCGGCGGTCTTACCTTAGGTGCTTACTTTGGTGCTAAACTTACGCGTTTGGCATCTCGCAACGTTCTGCGTTATATTATTTTATCCATGCCGTCAATAGGAGGTTTGCTTCTGTTTTTACAGTAGCAGCTGTAAGCCTTATTTTTAATTCAGGATTCTTAATATAACCATAACTGTTTTTCCTATATTTTCATATAAAATAATCCCCACAGCAAAATGACTTTAAAAGTTAATTCTGCTATGGGGATTTATTTTATTTTTTTTCAGTCAGCATTTGTTCCAAGGTACGCCAGCCAAGCACCGCACATTTTACACGTGCAGGCATATGGGATACATCCTCAAGTACGCCAGCTTCCTCCAACTCATCAATTTCAGCCTCACTGGCAGCTCCCTTTATCATTCGCAAAAAAATATCTGCCAGACGCAATGCTTCAGTTTCACTTTTTCCAATGATAAGATCCAGCATCATATCAGCTGAAGCCTGACTTATAGCGCAGCCGCTTCCCTGAAAAGCTCCGTCAACAACCACGCCGTCAGAAAGTTTGAGTTTCATCGTAATATCGTCACCGCAGCTTGGATTATAGCCGCGCATTTGTAAATCCGCTTCAGGCAGATCATGTTTATGCCCTGGGTGCATATTATGGTCAATCAAAATTTCATTGTAAAAACTTCTGTTATCTGCCATAACCCATTCTCTCCCTAATCGTACTTAAAGTAGCTATAAAACGCTGTACATCCTCTTTTGTATTATAAAACGCTAAACTTGCTCGAGCCGTTGCTCCTGTGCAAAGATAATCCAAAAGCGGTTGTGCACAGTGATTTCCGGCACGAATACAAACACCGTCTGCATCCAAAACAGCAGCAATATCGTGCGGATGTACATCAGCAAGAGTAAAGGTAAGTATTCCTTTGTGTTCCTCAGCAGTTTTGCCGCCTAAAATTTGCACACCATTAATTTTTTGCATTTCCTCAAAAGCAAACTTTGTCAATGCAGCCTCTCGTGCTTCAATAACATCAAAGCCAACAGCATTAATATAATCAATAGCTGCATGCAAACCTGCTGCGCCAGCAGCATTAACCGTACCTGCCTCAAATTTATGCGGCAGGGGTGCATACTCCTGACCATCACGGCTAACAAAGTTAATCATCTCTCCACCGCTCAAAAACGGAGGCATCGTTTCAAGCAAAGCTTTTTTGCCGTATAAAACACCAATTCCCATGGGAGCAAGCATCTTGTGTCCGCTGAAAACCAAAAAATCTGCATCCATTTTCTGCACATCTATCGCCATATGCGGTGCACTTTGTGCAGCATCAATAAGTGCAACAGCCCCCACCCTATGCGCAGCTTCAATAAGCTTATCTACAGGATTAACTCTTCCGAGAACATTGGAAATTTGTGCCATTGCAACAATTTTAGTTTTTGCAGTTACAGCAGTTTCAATAGCTTCATCAGTTATACTGCCGTCAGCAGCACATTCAATATATTTTACTGATGCACCAGTTTTTTCTGCAACCATTCGCCATGGCAGCATATTACTGTGATGCTCCATAATCGTGGTTACAATTTCATCGCCAGGTTTTAATTCACTTAAACCATAACTATAAGCTACAAGATTTATACTCTCTGTAGTATTGCGTGTAAAAATAATCTCCTCATCAGTTTTTGCATTAATAAACTTCTTTACCGCTGCACGTGCATTTTCATAAACATCTGTTGCCTGCATTGCTAAATTATACAAACCACGCAAAGGATTGGCATTCTGTTTAAGGTAAAAATTCCGCTCTGCCTCAATAACACACAACGGTTTCTGCGTAGTAGCAGAATTGTCCAAGTATGCTATATTTTCTGCCAACAGCAAAGGAAAATCTTTTTTATAGTCATAAGACAGAAAATCATTATTCGCCATCTGCCATTACTCCTTCCAGATAACGCTGTACTAACTGCACCGTTTCTTCATCCTCAATTCTGCGGCAAAGAGCATCTATCTTTGCCTTAGCCATCATATCCACAGCCTCCTGCTCACTGAAACCGCGGCTGCACAAATAAAATAACAAATCATCATCTAACTTGCCAATGCTGGCACCATGATTTCCCTGCACATCTTCTTCACTGCATAAAATCAGCGGAATTGTACGATTTACAACATCATCACTTAAAAGCAGCACTGTTTCTTTTTCATCACCAACTGCACCAGCACAGCCGTTTTTGAAATCAATCGTACCACGATAAAGTTTTTGTGCTCCACCTTGCAGTACACCGTCTGCTGTCATTTCGCAGACAGTATTTTTTCCATAATGATTAGCAATAAAATTCATATCCAGCTGCTGTCCATCGCGTCCATAATAGCCAACAGCAGCCTTAAAATCACTGCCTGCTCCGCGAAGCTCTGTCCGTACTCCATTATAAATTCTATCTGCTCCAAGCTGTAACTGCATAAGTTCAAAAGCAGCACTATCCGCCAGCTCACAGCCTACATCATTTATATGGATAAACTTTTTGCCTAAAAGCTGAACCTGCACCAACTTCACTACAGCACCATTATCAGCAATAATCTTAGTCTGCACACTCGCCTGCCCCTGCGCCTGCGATGTAGAAATATATGTCATTACAACAGTCAGCTCACTGCCTGCCTTAGCTTCAATTTCTAAACAGTTAAAATAATTTTTTTCATCAGCATAACGCAAAGTAACAGTTGCCGTACTTTTGCCGGCATCAGCTATCAGACGCAGTTTTTGTCCTGCCCCAAGCTTTGCCATATCCTCACCAATTCCAGTAGGAAGCTGCACAAAACCAGCTTCATGTACTGCACAAAAAGCATTTGCACTGCACTCACAGCACCCTGTTTTTTTATTTTTATTTAAACATACACTGCCTTGCAAAGATACGTGCGGCTCGCACACATCCTGTGGTAAATTTATATCAGACAGCTTTGTTTCATTCATCTTTAATCTATTCCAAGTCGGAACAGGCAGCTTATTTATAAGTAATTCATCTATATGCTGCATATTTTTCTCCTTATTTATTACTACTGCAAAGTTCACAAGTAAAGAATATTTTACGATTCTTTAGCCTATACTTCCCTGCATTTCCAAGCGTATAAGATTATTCATCTCTACTGCATATTCCAACGGCAGTTCTTTGGAAACATTATCCGCAAAACCGCTGACTATCATAGCTCTTGCCTCTTCCTCGCTGATACCTCTGCTCATAAGATAAAAAACTGCATCATCACTGATACGTCCGATTTTAGCTTCGTGTCCAATATCAGCATCAGCAGTACGAACATCAATTGCCGGAATCGTGTCGGAACGGGAAATATTATCAAGCATCAGGCTCTGACAAGACACAGATGATTTTGCCTGCTTTGCCTTGTTTGTAACAATCACACTGCTGCGAAATGTACTGATACCGCCGCTTTTAGAAATAGAACGTGTATTAACAACACTGGAAGTTTTTGGTGCATTATGCACTACCTTACAGCCAGTATCCAAATTTTGACTATGCCCAGCAAAGGTAACACCAGTAAACTCACTGCGTGCTCCAGTGCCATTAAGAATACTCATAGGATACAAATAAGACACATGAGAGCCAAATGAACCAGATACCCATTCAATAGTGCCGCCCTCAGCCACCAATGCACGCTTAGTATTCAGATTATACATATTCTTAGACCAATTTTCGATAGTAGAATAACGCAGTTTAGCATTTTTGCCAACAAACAATTCTACACAGCCTGCATGCAAATTGGCTACATTATACTTAGGCGCACTGCAGCCTTCAATAAAATGTAAATCCGCACCTTCCTCAACAATAATCAAGGTATGCTCAAACTGCCCTGCACCTTTGGCATTCAGGCGAAAATAAGACTGCAAAGGAATAGCTACACTGACACCCTTGGGAACATAAACAAAAGAACCACCAGACCATACAGCTCCATGCAGAGCAGCAAACTTATGATCAGCAGGCGGAACAAGTTTCATAAAATGTTCCCTGACCATTTCAGCATACGGCCCATTTAAAGCACTCTCCATATCAGTATAGACAACACCCTGATCTTCTACTTCCTTGCGTACATTATGATACACAACCTCAGAATCATATTGTGCACCAACACCAGCAAGGCTGCTTTGCTCTGCCTGCGGAATACCTAAACGCTCAAATGTATCCTTAATATTTTCAGGAACATCTTCCCACTTGCCCTGCATAGTTGTATTAGGACGAATATAAGTAATTATGTTATCCATATTTAAGCCCTCAATAGAAGGCCCCCAATTAGGAACTTGAATATTATTATAAATTTCCAGCGACTTTAAGCGAAACTCACGCATCCATTCAGGATCATGCTTTTCACGGGAAATCTGCTCTACAATCTCGCGTGTCAGACCCTCCTGAATACGATAAGCATCCCTATCCTCATTGCGGAAATCATAAAGACTTCGGTCAATATCTTCTACATAGGTTTTTTCTTCCATAATTTATGCCACCATTTATTCGTTAATTTTGTAAGAATTTTTCAAAGCCATTTTTGCTGACTTCATCAACAAGTTCTGCACCATCATTTCTAATAATCTGACCCTGCGCAAGAATATGGGTTTTATCAACATGAAGTGCATCAAGAATTTTTGTATTATGAGTAATAATCAGCAAAGCACCCTGACGATGCTCCTGAAAAGCTTTGATTCCCTGAGAAACAATTTTAACAGCATCAACATCAAGACCGCTGTCCGTTTCGTCAAGAACAGCCAGCTTAGGATTCAACATCAGCAATTGCAGAATTTCAGCTTTTTTCTTTTCACCGCCGCTGAATCCAGAGTTTAAATCACGTTCAGCATATTTGCTGTCCATTTGCAGTAAAGCCATTGCCTGACGCAGCTCTTTGCGAAAATCCCAAGCTTTTATACGTACACCACGCTGCTGTTCCAAAGCTGTTTTTAAAAAACTTCCCAGAGTAATACCCGGAACTTCAAGCGGATTCTGAAAGGAAAGAAACATTCCTGCTTTAGCACGCTTATCGACAGACATATTTGTAATATCTTCACCGGCAAAAGTAATGCTGCCATTAGTAACAGTATATTTGGGATTGCCCATTAAAGCATAACCCAAAGTAGATTTTCCTGCACCATTAGGGCCCATAAGCACATGAGTTTCGCCTGGTTTTATTTCAAGATTAATATTTTTTAAAATTTGCTTATCTTCAACATTAACCGCAAGATTTTTTACCTCTAACAAATTTTCCAGCATCTTTATCCTCCAATCGCAGCAATGATTAAATCATCTCCTGCTTAAAATTCAATTCCCATATTTTTAGTATGAATTCTCT